>JBJFDD010000338.1:0-18467 GCA_051889815.1 Candidatus Cryptobacteroides sp.
CACCACCGCATCCACTCCTTCCAGGTCCTCCCTCGTGAGGTCCGGCCTGTCCACATAGGCGACATTGGTCGAGTGTGTCTGGTGAGGCTGCACAACTGTACAGGGAATGTCAACATCCCGCCCTGCGGTGAAGGCGCGCACTCCCCCACCGAGTTCATATTCTAGAAGTCCTGTCATCTGTGGCATTTTGTATAGGAACTGGGCATTACTTCATGAATACGAAGAAGACGGCGAGTACCAGACAGGCAAACGCGGCCAGATGATTCCAATGAAGAGCCTCCCCCTTGAAGAGGACGGTCACAATAATGCTGAAAACGATAAGAGAAACGACCTCCTGGATAACCTTGAGCTGGACAAGGCTGAAGGGACCTCCGTTACCCGAAAACCCGATACGGTTCGCGGGGACCTGGGCACAATATTCAAAAAAAGCGAGTCCCCAGGAGAACAGAATCACAAGGATAAGCGGCCAGCTGGTGGAAATCTTCATTTCCTGGAGCTTGAGATGCCCGTACCAGGCAAAAGTCATGAATATGTTGGAGAGGACCAGCAGAATGATTGTAGAAAGAGCTTTCATCTTTGCATTCAATAAAAAGGGGTGACCGAAGCCACCCCTTGAATATTCGGTAACTGATGTTACTTCCTTGATTTTGCCTTGGCAGGAGCCTTTGCTGCGGCCTTTGCCTTGCTTCTGACCGTTGCATCATACATGATCGGGGTTCCGATGAAGATTGATGCGTAGGTACCGATGCAGATACCGAGAATGAGGGCAACTGCGAGACCCCTGATGGACTCACCGCCGAAGATTGCAATTGCAAGCATGGTGACAAGAGTGGAGACAGAGGTGTTGACGGTACGGGTCAAGGTTGCGTTGAGAGCAAGATTGGTGTTCTCCTTGAGGTCAGCATTCGGATGCATCAGCCTGTACTCGCGGATTCGGTCGAAGATGACCACGTTGTCGTTGATTGCATAACCGATGATGGTCAGGATAGCAGCGATGAACGTCTGGTCAACATCGAGGTTGAACGGAAGGATTCCGGAGAACAGTGAGAAGAAGCCGATGACAATCAAGGCGGTGTGTGCAAGTGAAACAACACCACCGAGACCCCATGTCCAGCCCTTGAACCTGACTGCGATGTAGGCGAAAATCACGAAGAGGGCAAGGATGACAGCGATGATGGCGTCACGCTTGATGTCATTCGCAATGGTAGGACCTACCTTGTCGGAAGAAATGATACCGTTAGGGTTGTCAAGAGTTGACTTGAACTGGTCGATTGACATGTTCTGGTCCTCGAAGAAAGGAATGAGGGCATGGTAGAGTTTTGCCTCAACTTCTGCATCAACCTCGCTTGACTCGTCATCATTCTTGTACTGGGTAGTGATCTTCATCTGGCTCTCGCCACCGAACTGCTTGACCTCGACAGCACCGTCAAACTCTGCGATTGCAGCCTCACGGACCTGCTCTGCAGTCACAGGCTGGTCAAAACGAACGACATAGGTACGGCCGCCGGTGAAATCGACACCGTAGGTGAAGCCCTTGGTGAAGATGGAAACAAGCGAGATGAGAATCAGGACACCGGAGACAATGTAGGTAACCTTGCGGGCCTTGATGAAGTCGAAGTTGGTGTTCTTGAGGAAGTTCTTGGTGAGGTTGTTCTCAAAGCTGATCTTCTTGCCCCTTGATATACGGCTCTCGAAGTAGAGACGGGTGATGAAGATGGAAGTGAGGACAGAGGTGATGATACCGATGATAAGGGTGGTTGCGAAGCCCTGGACAGGACCGGAACCGAAGATGAAGAGGACGATACCGGTAAGGAGGGTGGTGACCTGTCCGTCAATGATTGCCGAATAGGCGTTCTTGTAACCGTCGGAAACAGCCTTGCTCAGGCCCTTGCCGGCAGCGAGTTCCTCCTTGATACGTTCATAGATGATCACATTGGCATCAACGGCCATACCCATCGTAAGGACAAGACCCGCGATACCAGGAAGTGTGAGGACCGCTCCGAATGAAACGAGGACTCCGAAGAGGAAGAGAACGTTGCAGAGGAGAGCGAGGTCGGCAGCAACACCGGCACCCTGATAGAAGAAGATCATGTAGAGGAGCACGAGGACGAAGGCGATGATGAATGAAATCATACCTGCCCTGATTGATTTTGCTCCGAGTGAAGGACCAACAACCTGCTCCTGGATGATGGTGGCAGGTGCAGGAAGCTTGCCTGACTTGAGGACATTGACAAGGTCATTTGCCTCTTCAGGGGTGAAGTGTCCGGTGATGGAAGAGTTTCCTCCGGTGATTGCACCGTTGACCATAGGATAGGAATATACCATACCGTCGAGCACGATGGCAATCTGCTTTCCGACATTGTCGCCGGTCATGCGGGCCCAGATGTTGGCACCCTCTGCATTCATGCTCATTGAAACCGAAGGTTCTCCGTTCTGGCCGTTTTCATAGACTGTGCGGGCATCGGTGACGACACCACCGTCAAGCTTGGCCTTTCCGTCCCTTGATGCGGCCTTGATGGCAACAAGTTCAAAGATGTTGTCGGCTGCGAGGCGCTCTGAAGGATGAACTGTCCACATTGCCTTGAATTCAGCAGGGAATATCTCGGCAATCTGAGGCATCCTGAGGTATTTGTTGACCTTGGCAGTGTCAACTGCCGCAGCGAATCCGATGCAAGCGTCACCGGCCTGGGAAGGGGTCAGTACAGCGAAGAGAGGATTGGCCTTCCTGTAGGCTTCAAACTCCTTGCTGGTCTCTTCCTGATTTGCAAGTTCAGCACTCAGGAGAGTGTCCGGAAGGTCGGAAACCTGTGCAGGCTCTACAGTGGCCTGGGCAGCAGCCTCGTCGGAAAGGATCTCGGCGAGTTTGGCATTGGCCTCAGCAAGATAGCCGGCTACTTCCTGATTGGTAAAGGTCTCCCAGAACTCAAGTGAAGCAGTACCCTGGAGGAGTTTCCTCACACGCTCCGGCTCCTTGACACCAGGAAGCTCGACGAGGATTCGTCCGCTGTTTCCGAGTTTCTGGATGGAAGGCTGGGTCACACCGAAACGGTCGATACGGTTACGGAGGACATTGAAGGAATTGGCAACTGCACTTTCAGCCTCTTCACGGATGACAGAGATTACATCTGCGTCAGTGGATTCCGGCTTGATGCGGTCTTTCATTTCATAGGTACCGAAGACCTGTGCGAGACGCTGGCCGCCGGAAACCTCCTTCCATGCATCGGCAAAGAGGGTGATGAAGTCCTCCCTGGAGTTGACACTGCGTTCCTTTGCAAGGGAAAGAGCCTTGAGGAATGCCGGATCATTATTGTTGCCGGCAAGAGCCTTCACAAGGTCCTGGAGCTGCACCTGCAGCATCACGTTCATACCTCCCTTGAGGTCAAGACCGAGGTTGATCTCCTTGGTTTTGCACTCCTTGTAAGTGTTCCAGAGGAAAACTTTCTGGTTTGAAATGGAATCGATGTACACTCTGTTGCAATCCTTCCTGATGGAATCCAGATAATATGCCTGGTCCTCGATTGCGACTTTGGCGAAATCGGCGGAATTCTGGGCGGCAACAGCTGCCTTCTCCGCATACTTTTCGGCCTTCTTTTCCTGGATGGTTGTCACTGCCGTGAAGGAAAGCTGCCAAATGGAAGCGATAGCCAGCAGGATTGCGACAAGCCTGATCCAACCTTTACTTTGCATAATACGTTAATTTTTTATCGATTTTTATTTTATAGTTTTCGAATGCGCAAAATTAAGGGTACAAATTTAGTATTTTTTTCTTAGAAATGAATTATCTGCCAAGTATTTCTTAAATTTGCAGAAGCACAGATGCATCATTACGGATGAAACACAGGTCAATTCAAATATTCGCCATGGCAGCAGCCATGGTTTTATTAACGACAGGCGCCCGGGCCCAGATCAGGGCCGGAAGGCTGCTGGCGAGCGCCGATTCGGCCAGGCTGGCCTATGACTTCAAGACTGCGGAGGACCTGTGCGCCAAAGCCATGGAAGTCGCCGACTCGAACTCCATAGCCAGGATAGAAGAGCAGATGATGATGGCCCAGAACGGACTGAACATGATGGACTACTGTTCCAACCCGACGGTAGTCTCCCGCCAGACATTCCCGCTCAAGGACTTTTTCCTTTTCTATCCGCTGCCGAACAGAAGCTGGAGGATGAGCCCCAACCAGCTGGACTCGACAGTTTCAGGAACTGTACCCACACCGGTCTATTTCCCGGAGGGGGCCGGAGAAATCTACTATTCCTGCGCGGACGGGCAGGGCATCCGGAACATCTGCAGGACAATCCGCAAGGATTCCCTTTGGACCGCCCCCACCCTGATCAACGAGCATCTCACCAGTTCTTCCGACGAGATATTCCCGATGGTATCCGCTGACGGCAAGACCCTCACATTTGCATCCAGGGGACTGTTCGGGATGGGCGGCTATGACCTCTACCAGTCCGAATGGAACCCGGAAACCAACGACTGGGGTGTACCGGTCAACATGGGGTTCCCATATTCATCACCCTATGACGACTTCCTGCTTGTCAACACCGACGACGGCAAATATACCATCTTCGCATCCAACCGCGGATGCGGAAAAGACAGCGTCTGCATCTATGTCCTTGAATATGAAGTCATACCTGTCCGTACTTCCGTCGAGGGGGTCAAGGACCTGCGCACCCTCTCCTCTCTTACGCCCAAGGATGACCCGACAAGAATCGACAACGAGTCGGCGGTCTCGGGAAAGGAGATGGAATCTCCGGAGCAGCAGCACTACCTTGATCAGCTGAAAGCCGTCCGCACAATGCGGGATTCACTGGCGAAGTTTACCGCAAGGCTGGATGCGATGAGATCCCGCCTCGCCACCGCCACCGACGATGAGAAAACAGCCCTAACTGAAAGCATCATGGACAGCGAGCTTCATCTTCCAGCGCTCAACGATGCCCTCAAGAAGGCCGTTTCCAAGCTGCAGGACATCGAGATGGATTTCCTGATGAAAGGCATAGTCCTGGATGCCGGGAAACTCCAGGCGCAGGCTGACAAGGAGGTGGTCGGTGCTTCGTCCGGCTACACCTTTAGCCGGAATGAAGCCGGTCCCGCATTCACTCTCGAAATGGAAAAGCCGGTCAGGAAGTTCGACTATTCATTCATGATTCTTCCCGAAGGCAGGTTCGCCGAAGACAATACTCTCCCGGAGGGTCTTGTCTACCAGATCCAGATCTTCACCCAGTCACGCAAGGCAACCCTGGCGGACATCAATGGTCTGAGTCCGGTCTTTGAGAAGCTCAACCCGTCAGGGAAATACACCTATTCGGTTGGCCTGTTCCGCGACTATGCGTCCGCGCTCGAAAACATCAACAAAGTCAAGAGCCTGGGATTCAGGACTGCCATCATCACGGCCTACAAGGACGGCAAGCCGGTCGGAGTGGCAGAAGCGCGCCGGATGGAGCCTGCAATCACAGCCCGGCTCTTTGTGAAGATCTTCCCTGAAAACAGCCAGTTCCTTTCCGAAGCAGCCCTGGCTGCCATCCAGGAAATGACCGACAAGGATCTGCAGAAGTCTGTCGAAGATGGCTCTGTGGTTTACAAGGTCGGACCTTTCAATGACGCCCGGGAGGCCGAAACGCTCACGGAGGCAGTCCGGCAGGCCGGAGAAACCAACGTTTCAGTCATCAAAGCTGATTGACCCTCAGGTTCCGGAGAGCCCTGTACCACCGCGAATGCACAAAGCCGGACGGCAATGAAGCAGATACTTATCAGAACTGGAAATAGATGAATGACTGAAGGTCGGCTACCACGAACTGGAAGATAAGGAAGACCGCCAGGGCGCAGACCAGAACCATCAGTGGAAGCGGCATGGTCGCGAACCAGATGCGGTAGCGCCGCTTGAAACGTTCAGGAAGCCAGTGGATGACCATTCCAGCCACGAACACCATTATCACATTCCTGTGATGCCAGGCCATCTGCGGAACAAGGCTCCAGTCCCAGCTGCCACCTATGCGCTCCACCATATTCTTTGCAGTATTCCACGCCTGCTCGTTGGCAAGCGCAGGCTCCAGGTTCGACCCGCTGCGGAAGAAAAGGCGGGTGAAAGTTATGAATATGAAGGTCATCAGCACTGACCAGGCATTGTCAAGCCATTTGAATGCTGCCTTGAAATGACATCTGTGATAGAGCATGTGCACCCAGGCTCCAACAGCAATCAGGGCAGTCCAGACGAAGAAAAGATTGAAGACAGCCGCAGGCACAAAAACCTTCAGGAGATAGAATGCAAGGCAGACCAGGGAAACAACCAGCGTCCGGAAATAGACATTGCAGCCGTGCCAGAAGCGGTAAATCAGCATTCCGAGACCGTTCAGGCCTCCCCAGATCATGAAATTCCAGCTCGCGCCGTGCCACAGCCCGCCCAGGAGCATCGTGTCCATCCTGTTGATGTCGGCGATGAGTTCCTTGCGGAGCCCCTTGCAGCAGGTAATCAGTATTGCAAGGATGACAGTGATGCCCATCACGACTCCGAAGACCCACCAGTTACGCGCCAGGGCGGAGGCAAGGAAGCCTATTCCCAGGATAATCGCATAGGACCAGAAAGTGCCCTTGCGGTTGCCTCCCAGAGGGATGTAGAGATAGTCCTGAAGCCACTTCGAAAGGGAAATGTGCCATCTTTTCCAGAATTCGGAAGCATTGCGGGCCTTGTACGGGGAGTTGAAGTTCTTCGGCAGGTAGAAACCCATCAGCATCGCTACACCTATTGCGATGTCAGTGTAGCCGGAAAAGTCCGCATAGACCTGAAGGGAGTAGCCGAACAGGGCAAGCAGGTTCTCGAAACCCGAGTACAGAAGCGGGTTCTCGAAGACCCTGTCACAGTGGTTGACGGCAAGGTAGTCACTCAGGATAAGTTTCTTGGCCAGACCGTTGAGAATCCAGAACACCGCGATTCCGAACTGCTTGCGGGTCAGGAAGAAAGGCTTGTGGATCTGCGGGATGAAGTCCGTAGCCCTGACGATAGGACCGGCGACCAGCTGTGGAAAGAAACTGATGTAGAATCCGAAGTCCGCCACATTGCGCACGGGCTCTATCCTCCCCCGGTAGACATCGACCATGTAGCTGATTGCCTGGAAGATGAAGAAGGAGATGCCCACCGGCAGGAATATCGACTCGACACTGAACACCGGGGCTCCCGCTATGGAATTGCCTGCAGAAGCAATCCAGTCACGGACGACGAAACTCGTGCCGAAGAGGTTGTTGACAACATCAGTGACAAAGTAGGCGTACTTGTAGTAGAAAAGGAGCGATAGGCTGAAGGAAATCCCGAGGAACAGGAAAAAGCCCTTCCACCACTTGCTCCGTAGGCGCGGGAGCAGAAGACCGGTCAGGTAGCCGGACAGAATGACGGTCAGGAGAAGAATCAGGAAGAGTCCGCTGGTCTTGTAGTAGAAGAACAGGCTCATCAGGAAAAGGAAGGCGTTCCTGAGCAGAATCCGGTTGCGGAAAATGCAGAGGAAGCCGAGAACAATCGCGAAAAAGGCCCAGAAATAACTTTGGGTGAACAGGAGCGGATGAGCCTGGTCGAAAGCGAAAAGGTTCTTCAGATAGCCAAGGGCCACGTTCATCAAATCCGTCATCGGTCGTTTCTGTTCAGATGTTCAACATATTTCTCCATCAGGGCATTGTACAGCAGGTCACCCAGAAGGAAGTATCCTTCATCCGTGAAGTGCACCTTGTCCTTTTTCGCCAGCCCCGCCGACTCCCACTTCTTCATTGATTCCAGCCCTCCCATGATTTCGAACTGGTCCCAGACTCCCCCGCCGCATTCACGGCCCAGTTCCAGAAAAGCCTGACGGGCCTTCGGACCGTTCTGGTTGACATAGTAGCCTCTCTTGGGGGAGCGTCTGTAGCTGTCGTTGTTCGTGACGAACAGCAAGGCGCAGTCGGGATTGACACTTCTGACCCTGTCGACAAGAGACTTGTACCTCTCTTTGAAGACCTCGCCCGAAAAAGAAGTGGAGATTGCATCATTTATCCCGACGGCGAGGATCGCAAGGTCTGGCTTCAGAAGTTCCAGGTCCCTTTCGAAATCGATGCATCGTGAATATGACAACAGCCCGGCGCCATTGACACCCACCCCGGAGAGCGTGATTCCGCAGGAAGAAGACTTGTCAAGGAATATCCCGGTAAGGGTAAATTCACCGGAAGTTCCGCAAAGGGCAATCCGGACCGAATCCTGCTGCTGCGGGAAGCGGAAGACCCAGCAGGAATCACCGGCGGAACCCGAAAGAGTATCCCCGCTGTCCCCCACGACTACAGGTCTCAGGTCTCCGGCACTTGAATATCCCAGGACGGTCATCATGTCGAAAGAAGTACGCACATCGTCCTCTACCCTGTTACGGGGCTCCATGACAATCTTTACGGAAGAATGGGGATTGGATGTGCTGATTGCCATCCCGCTCAGTCCGAGCACGGCCGAAGGCTCCTTCTGGACACATTTGGAGGCCTTCCAGATGCCTTCAGTCCTGGTCTTGAAATAGGACGGATTGTTGGTCTTGGCCGCCGAGAAGGGAAACAGGAAACCCGGTCCGGCATCCAGGCTGTCCGACAGTCCGAAGTCCCTGCCCATCGAAAGAAGGTCGTTGCGCAGCTGGCGGGTCATGGTGCCCCCCTGGACGTGGGAGCCACCCAGATGCAGGATATTCACCCTTCCCTCTCCCTTCAGGCAGACCGAGTCAAGCTTTGCAAAGAAGGAATCAAAGGATGAAGAATCACCCTCGAAGATGATGTGGTTCTTGTCCAGGGAAGCGAATCCGAGTTCCGGCAACGCCCTGAGGGCCGGCTGGGCTACCAGCAGGAGAGGAACCAGGAGGGATATGACTGTCAAAAAGGCCTTCTTCATCGACTGACTAAAGGTATTTCTTCATCTTTTCAGGAATTTCCGGGATGACCGGATACTCATTGAACAGGGAATAGTACAACTCGGGGAAGGTCCCGTCCTCCCAGCAGGACACAAGGTACTCCACGTCCCGGTCCTTCCCGAGAGGGTCATAATGCTTCTTCATGTCCACTCCGAACAGGCTCGCCAGCCCCTGCCAGAAACCGGCGGCGACACCGCTCTTGTAGTCCCTGATAAGGTCGTGGGGCGATTTGCCGGTCTCGCGGTCGATGAGTTTCATCAGAAGCTGGCCCTGGCTCATGGTCAACTGCCTTGCTTCCTGCTCGTAGGAAGAGATGATACGGCGCTGGAGGCCATTGACATAAACTTCCTTCTGGCGCCTCGTCATGTTTCCTTCCTCGAAAGCCTTGTCCGCATTCTGTACGAGCTGCCTTGCTACGGTCGAATAGGGATAAACCTTGGCGAAATTGCCGACAAGTTTCCTGTACTGGCGGATTTCTTTCCTGGTTTTCTTCCCGGTGCTCACCGACGGCACCAGGCTGTCGAAAAAGACAGTGTCCCCCCTTTCAACATAATAGGGCAGCCTCTCCTGCGCACGAAGGGCGTTCCACCCTCCTCCAGGGCACAACAGCACCAGGAGAAGGAGGGCGATTGAGGGGAAATGCTTGAAAGTCTTCATATTCATAAGCCAAAGTTCAGGTCATTCCAAGGCTGTCGCGGATACTTCTGAAGCAGTCGTTGACAAGGTCTTCAGAATGAGTCTTCCTGAAGCGGTAGAAGTCATAAAGCATAAGGAAAGAGCGCGAGAGGGCGGAACCGACTTCCTGTGAACCTTTTGTCGTGAAATGAATATAATCGGGCCCGGCAAGGGGCGGATCATGTTTCACCCACTGGACCATGGAGTTCTCACCTCCCATCATCGCGTAGGTGTCCCAGAAGGCAACACCGCTGTCCAGGCAAGTGACTTTCAGGGAGTCCACAAGTTCGTCAAGCATTGGCCAGGAGACCATCTGTCCGTTGACCCTCTTGCTCATGTCGGCAGGACCGACAAACAGGAGGCTGGCTTCCGGAGCCACTTCCCTGAAGTAGCCGAACTGTCTCCTGAGATCCTTCATGTAAGAAGAAATGCTTTTTCTCCCGGATATACCCGGCATGGCATTGCCGCCGAATTCCAGGATGATCATCTCGTGGCCTGCCATCTCGAAGAGCCTGCTCATGTAGAGGGAATCGATGCCTGTGAATATGTTGCCGGAAGAGCCGCGGAGAGCCACATTGTCCACCGTCACTCCTCCGTTGCCGTCGAGCATGATTCCATAGACATCTCCCTGACCGGTGAGGTTGAAGGAGGCTGATGAAATCGTGTCCGGAAAAGCCCAGCTGACCAGGGACAAATCCCCGGACCTCTGTTCGGTCCTGACGACAAGGCTGTCCCCCAGATAGCCCTGAAGTGAGATTTCGAACGGCTTCTCACCGCGGTCCGCCTTGAGTATCGAGACCTTGCAGACCTTGCGGGCAAGACTCTGGCAGAAACGGCTCGGAGATTCCTTGAAGGAGAACTTACCCCCGTTGCTGACCGAGACATAGCTGGTCATGATTCCGTATCTCCTCCTCGGATCCCTGTGGGCAAGGGAATCGGTGACCCTGGCATAGCGGGACATGGAGCCGGAATGCGAGAGCATGACCGACGAGGAAGCCACTCTCTGGATCAGGGGGACCATTCCCGGGCCGCAGCCCCCGAACCTTTCCTGGAGTTTCTGCCTCAGGACAGAAGAAATCCTGTCCATCTCCAGCTGGGAGTCACCGTAGTGCATGATGCGCACGGTACGCCCCTTGGCAGATGCACTGTCGAGAGTCTCGAAAAGTGAGTCGAAATAGCGGTAGTCCCCTTCCGGGAGAAGAATACGGTTCGGATCCTCAGTAAGATATTCAAGAAACACGGAAAGTGAGTCCCCTGTGCTGTCCAGAAGGGCCCTGCGCTGCTGCTCCCTGAGCAGGACAGAGTCGATGTCGGCAGCGGGACTGCCGTTGAGGTCGGCGAGGGTCTGGCGGAAGGAACTGAACCGGAGGGTGACACCATCGGCAACAGTGATTCCGTCTGCAGGGTAGATGTACCAGACCCCCAGAAGAACCAGCAGCACTGACAGCACAAAAAAGAATACTCCGGATTGTTTCATTTCGCGTTTCTGTTATCTGGCAGGGTTGGTCTTTCAACCGACGGCCCGCACAAGGTTTTCGGCCAGGCGGACGAATGCCACACCGTCCGGACGGGAAGACAGGGCTACAGGCTCTCCCCCGTCACCGCATTCCCGGATGCTTTGCACAAGAGGAATCTGGCCCAGCAGGTTGACACCGTACTTTTCTGCCAGGGCAACTCCGCCGTCCTTGCCGAAGATGTAGTACCTGTTCTGTGGAAGTTCGGCAGGAGTGAACCAGGCCATGTTCTCCACAAGCCCGAAAATCTTCTTGGAAATGTGCTCATTCCTGAACATGTTGACGCTCTTCTCCACATCCGATAGTGCAATCGTCCCGGGAGTGGTGACAATCACTGCTCCCTCGACCGGAATGTCATTCAGAAGACTGATGTGGATGTCGCCAGTTCCGGGAGGCATGTCAACCAGAAGGAAGTCCAGCTCGCCCCAACGGACCTGGAGAATCATCTGCTTGAGTGCATTGCAGGCCATTGGCCCTCTCCAGATGACAGCCTGTTCCCTCTGGGCAAAATAGCCTATGGACATCCACTTCACCCCGTACTTTTCGACCGGAAGGATTACATCCTTGCCGTCTAGAGTCTGCTCGGCAAAAGGCGTCTCGCCTTCCGTACCGGTCATCACCGGCACGGAAGGACCGTAGATATCGGCATCTGCAAGACCTACCCTGTAGCCAAGGCGGGCAAGGGCAACGGCAAGATTGACCGCAACGGTTGACTTGCCGACACCTCCCTTGCCGGAAGCTATTCCGATGATGTGTTTCACACCCTCGACCTCATCCAGACCGAGATCGAGGCCCGGTTTCTTCTTGGGAGCCTCGTCCATGACGACCTGCTTCACCTCAACCTCAACCCCGGGGAAATGGCGGATGACAGTGGCCCGGGTGCTCCCGGTGAGATACTCGGTAAGAGGATCCCTCCTCTTTGGGAAGGCCAGGGTGACAGTCACCTTGTTCCCGTCGATTTCCACTCCCCCGACCATCCCCAGTTCGATTATATTCCTGCTTCCCTTGGCCGGATGGACAACCTCGGCAAGAGCATCAAGTATTTCCTGCTGGTTCATCCGGTCCTTATTTTACGATGTCCATTTCCTTGAGAAGATAGCCGGCACCGCCCAGTTTGTCCATCAGGAACAACACGTAGCGGATGTCCACGCAGATACACCTCTGAAGCTCCGGCTCGAACATAATGTCGCTGGACATGCTCTCCCAGTTGCCATCGAAAGCCAGCCCGATGAGATTGCCGTCGGCATCAAGGACCGGACTGCCGGAATTGCCTCCGGTGATGTCGTTGTTGGTGAGGAAGCAGCAAGGCAGGTTGCCGTCCTTCATAGCATACTTCCCATAGTCCTTCGCCTGGTAGAGTTCCTTGAGTTTCGCAGGGACCTTGAACTCGTAGTTGTCCGGATCCTCCTTCTCGATCACACCATAAATAGTGGTGTAATGCCTGTACAGGAGTCCATCCTTCGGCGAATATGGCTTCACGGACCCGTAGGTGAGCCTCATCGTGAAGTTGGCGTCTGGGTATGAGGCAACACCCTTGTTCCACTCCAAAAGGCCTGCAGTGTAGGCCTTTGAACCTATTGCCATCTTTCCGGCCTCATCGCGGTCAATACCCATCAATATTCCTGAATATACAAGCATGGCGCTGCCCACAAAAAGCGAAGCCTTGTCATTCATGACAGCCTGATAGCCACCTTCTCCAGCAACAGCTGCCTTCAGTTTGTCGAAGGATGTGAATATGGAACTTGAGAACAAGTCTTCGACCAGTGCAGAAAAGTCCATTTCATCGAAGTCACCCCCGAAGTCGATATGGCATTCCTCCCGGGCATAGGTCCGGTAGAATTCCAGCATGGCCGAAGCCATCTCCCTGTCCAGGGGTTCGTAATAGTCTTTGTATCTGGCTTCGAGCCTATCAACTGCCATGTCCAGGGCTGCCGTAGTGTCAAGACCTGAGTCCAGGCCATTCTGAAGTCCCCGTTTAAGGTAAATCGGGAATCCCAGAAGTTCGATGTTCAGGATGGACTCGGCAAGGAGCACGGCATCATTCTCGGCCTGGGCGATAGCGCCGACACCCCGGGTTATCATCTCAAGAGCATCACCGTACTTTTCCTTCCTGGTCTTGTTCTTGCCGACCCATTTCATGAATCCGGACTCCTTCTCTTGTTCCTTTTCGAGAATCCGGAGGTCGGCGATGGCCTTCTCCTGCCCGATCCACTTCTTCCATCCGTTGGCGCTGCCTGCGTACTTGCTGGCATACTTCAGCCTCACGGAAGGATCCTTCTCCATCCATTTCCACATTATGTCCTGACGGACGGTCCTGGCTTCAATTGCAATCCTGTGCTTGTCCATCATGTGGGTGAGCTGGGACTCGGTCTGGAACCTCTGGGTGCTGCCGGGATAGCCCATAATGAAGGTGAAATCCCCTTCGTCAACTCCTTTCAGGGAGATTTTCAGGGACTTGGCAGGCCTGTACGGCACATTGTCCTCCGAATAGTCAGCCGGCATGTTGTCCTTTCCGGCATAGACACGGAACATCGAGAAATCGCCGGTGTGGCGCGGCCACATCCAGTTGTCTGTCTCGCCACCGAACTTTCCCACGGATGCAGGAGGAGCGCCCACGAAGCGGACATCACGATAGGTCCTGTACACCATCAGATAATGTACATTTTCATTATAGAAGGACTCGATTTCGACATTGCATCCAGGATTGTCGGCCTCCGCAGCCTTGACCAGGGCGGAAGCTTCTTCTTCAGTGCCAACTTTTCCGGTAACATCGGTCATGCTCACCAGGAAGGTGACAGTAAGACCCGGAGCAGGAATCTCCTCCTTGTTGCTCATTGCCCAGAAACCGTCCTCGAGGTAGTTGTGCTCGTCTGTCGAGAGCTTCTGGATGTAGCTGTAGCCACAATGATGGTTGGTCACGAGAATGCCCTTGTCGGAAATCATCTCGCCGGTGCAACCTCCGCCGAACATCACGACGGCATCCTTCAGGGACGCATTGTTGATACTGTAGATCTCCTCCGGGGAAAGACGGCATCCCATTTCCTTCATGGTGCCGGCATTGAGCTGCTGGAGAAGCGGAAGCAGCCACATTCCTTCGTCTGCCTTTGCGGTGAGCGCCATAGTAAGGGCAAGCGCCGCGGTAATGATGAGTTTCTTCATATTCATTGAATGATTTTTCATTTATTGTCATTTGCCGGAATATTCCGGTGTGCGCTCAAAACAGGCCCGGCTCGAGTTCCTTCGGGTGGAAAGACCGCCGGTGATGGACAGTGTAGCCATATTCCCGGATTGCATTGATGTGCTCCCGCGTCGGATAGCCGAAGTTGCGGTCCCAGCCGTATTCGGGGAACTGCGAGGCAAGGCGGGTCATCTCGTCATCGCGGTAGGTCTTTGCAAGCACCGAGGCGGCGGCAATCGAAGCGTAGGTCGCATCCCCGTGAACCACTGTCCGGTAGGAGGAATATCCCCACTTGCCGAAAGGGCGGAACTTGTTGCCGTCAACAAGCAGGAAATCAGGCTCCGTGGAAAGTTTCATGACAGCCCTCTGCATGCCGGCAACAGATGCCCAGAGGATGTTCAGCGTGTCGATTTCCCCGGGGCCAACAGCCTCCACCGCCCAGGCGACAGCCTCTCTCTGGATCACTTCCCGGAGCATGTACCGGTCCTTCGCCCTCATCTTCTTCGAGTCGTCAAGAAGTGGATGATGGAAATCCGGAGGAAGAATGACAGCGGCAGCATAAACCGGACCGGCAAGGGGACCGCGTCCCGCCTCGTCGCAACCGGCTTCGATACGCCCTGCCTCCATGTAGGGAAGCAGGCTGATTTCCCTGGATTTCAACATGACTCTTCTTTCCCTCTTCTGAGGGATAACTTGCAAAATTACTTATCTTTTGTCTCAGTAGCAAGAATAGTCAGGGGAGAGTTCCCCATGAAGAATCATTTCCCGCCGGAATCAAGCCTTTCCAGTTCCTTTTCGTAACGGGCGATCAGTTTCTTTCCGGTCTCGATGATGTACTCCTTGTCGTGGATGGTTTCCTCCAGCTTTCCTATCGTCTCCTGAAGCCTCCGGTTTTCAGTGCGCAGTTCATCGATTTTCTGGCGGAAGCCCTTCTCCATCAGGGACAAAGTATTTTCATAGCGCTCCTTGACCTCGGTAAGGCCCTCGATTTCCGAATATGAAAGACCGCTGACCAACTCGCAGATAGGCACTTGGGTCTCTTCGGCAAAGGCCCTGAAAGACTTCGTGAACAGACTGGTCTGTCCGGTTTCAAGATTGTTGTATCCCTGGACGGACAGATTGAGTCTTTCCGCCATCTGCTTTCTCGTGTAGCCTTTCTTTTCCCTGGTAGCCTTAATGTGCAGCTTTATCTGTTTCTCTTCATCCATGGTCGATAGGGTCCATTGATAATTGCAAGGGTAACATCTGTGGGAGACAAAGATATCCAATGGAGCGCCCCGGGGCTGCCAAGTTTGACTTGCAAACACCAAGTTTGGCTTTAAGAAACACACAAAAACTTAAAAAAACGTAAATATCCAGCCTGACGGACCGGGCAGATTCCAAGTTTGTCTTGCATTTTGCCCAAGGGATCGCCTTCTTTGCACAAAAAAAATGCTATGGAAAAGACAGAAAAAGACTATGCCGCATTCGAGCATGCGATGGATGTTGAACGGATTTACCTGGACAATGACTTGGATTTCCAGGGAATATGCACCCTTCTGGGATTGGACAGCGGCCCGCTGGAGAAACTTCTGGAAACGGAATTGGGCTTCTCCGGGGAGGTCATTGTCAGGACCTACCGAAACTTGGTTATTAAACCGTTGTGAAAAATGTCCGCCCTGTTGTTGTTATTGGCTCTTTTTTTTTATAGATTTGTCCGTTGTGCCCATTGTACCGATTTGGGCGACGCCAAGAACTCATAATCAATAACAGTCATACCAATGAAAGAGTATTCAAACAAAGACATCAAAAACGTGGTCCTTCTCGGAAGTTCCAAATCCGGCAAGACCACGTTGTCTGAAGCCATGCTGTACGAAGGCAAGGTCATTGACCGCCGGGGCACGGTGGAGGACAAGAACACTGTTTCTGACAACGATGAGCTCGAAAAGGTGAACCAGAGGTCCATCTATGCCACGCCTCTGTACGCCGAGTTCATGGGGAAGAAAGTCAACATCATCGATGCCCCTGGTTCTGATGATTTTATCGGAGGCGCCATTTCCGCATTCCGCGTCTGTGAAAACGGTATCCTGGTCGTCAATGCCCAGCAGGGTGTTGAGGTGGGTACAAGCAGCTGGATTCGCAGTGCCGACAAGCACAGGATTCCGCTTATCGTGGCAGTCAACCAGCTCGACGGCGAAAAAGCCGACTGGGACACTACAGTCGCCGCCCTCAAGGAGGAACTCGGCCGCAAGATGATCATTGTCCAGTTCCCTGTAGCAACAGGAGCGGGCTTCGACGGTTTCATCGATGTCCTTACCAACAAGTATTACCACTTCAAGGACTCGAACGGCACCAGGGAAGACCTCGACATTCCTGCAGAATTCGCCGACCAGGCCGAAATGACCCGTCAGGAACTCATCGAGAAGGCTGCCGAGTTCGACGATTCCCTGATGGAGAAATTCTTCGAGGAAGGGACTCTTTCCGAGGATGACATCCGCAAGGGTCTCTCTCTCGGTATCCGCAACTGCGAAGTCACCCCTGTATTCTGTGTTTCCGCAAAGAAGGACATCGGTGTGAAGAGGCTCCTGGAATTCACCAAGAATGTCGCCCTCTCTCCTGACGTGGACGACACCAAACCTGCCAGCCTCTTCATCTACAAGAACATGCTTGAACCGCATCTCGGCGAAGTTTCCTACTTCAAGGTAATGTCAGGCGTCGTCACTCCGGGCATGGACCTCGAGGATCCTGAGACTTCCAACAAGGAGCGCTTCTCCGCCATCTATGCGGTTGCAGGAACAAGGAAAGAGCCGGTTGATTCTCTCCGTGCCGGTGATTTCGGCTGTGTCGTGAAACTCAAGAACGGCAAGTCCAACACCACCCTCTCCGCCATCGGCTCCGGAATTGTCCAGGAGAAGATTGTTTACCCTGCAGCGAAATACCGTTGTGCCATCAAGGCCAAGGTACAGCAGGACGAGCAGAAGCTCGGGGATGCTCTCAAGAAGATTTCCTCACAGGATCCTACCGTCGTGGTAGAGTACTCGAAGGAACTCCGCCAGACCATCCTCTCCGGCAACGGCGAGCAGCACATCAACATCGTCAAGACCCGTCTTGTCAATGAATATGGTGTGCAGGTTGAGCTCTTCGCCCCTAAGGTTCCGTACCGTGAGACAATCACCAAGGTAGCAACAGCCCAGTACCGCCACAAAAAGCAGTCCGGCGGTGCAGGCCAGTTCGGCGAGGTTCATCTTCTTGTCTGCCCTGCAGAAGGAGAACTCAACACCAAGTTCAAGATTGACGGAAAGGAGACCATCCTCAATGTCAAGACATCGGAAGTCACCGATCTCGAATGGGGTGGAAAACTCGAGTTCTACAACTGTGTTGTCGGTGGAGCAATCGACCTCGGTTTCATGCCGGCCATCCTCAAGGGTATCAAGGAACGCATGGTTGAAGGTCCTCTTACCGGATCTTATGCCCGCGACATCCGCGTGTTCGTCTATGACGGCAAGATGCACCCCGTTGACTCAAAGGAAATCGCCTTCATCATCGCAGGTAGGAATGCGTTCAAGGAAGCCTTCCGCAATGCCGGTCCAAAGATTCTCGAGCCTATCTACAATGTGGAAGTCATGACTCCTGGCGAGTATCAGGGCGCTGTCATGTCCGACATCCAGAACCGTCGCGGTATTCTGGGCGACCTCGGATCTGACAAGGGCTTCTCAATCCTCAAGGCACGTATTCCGCTCGCAGAGCTCTACAGGTATTCCACCACGTTGAGCTCGCTGACTTCAGGTTCTGCGACATTCACCATGGAATTCGCCGACTACCAGCCGGTTCCGGGAGATGTCCAGACCAAGCTCCTTGCAGAGTACGAAGCACAGGACAAGGACGAGGACTAGGATCCGACCCAAAGATAAAACAGGAGAGTGTTTGCAGTTTAGTGTGTGTTTGCAGGCACTCTCCTGCTTTTTTTATGCCCGGAAACGAATTGGGCTGTGTGCCAGAGGAAGGCAGATGCAATCGGAAGACAAAAAAGAGGGAGACTGGCAGTCTTCCGACTATCAAGTCTCCCTCGGATATCTGTCGCGGACAGGGTACTCTAGACAAGACCCTGGGCGCACATTGCATCAGCAACCTTTATGAAACCGGCCAGATTGGCTCCATCCACATAGTTGACAGTACCATCGGCTTTCGTGCCGTACTGGACGCAGGCATTGTGGATGTCCTTC
>JBJFDD010000339.1:0-4947 GCA_051889815.1 Candidatus Cryptobacteroides sp.
AGTTTGAGATACATTTCCCGGCAGATCCAGGCATCCGTTGCAGCATAGGACTGCTGCGCTTCGGACAGTTCAGGAGCCTCCCAATTGGAAAGCTGCTGCGCCTTGGAGATTTTCCCGCCCAGGATGATGGCGGACATTTTCTTGACACTCTTGTCCTTGATACCATATTCCCAGACAATCTTCTGGAGGTCCACGAAAGACTTCGGAGTGAATCCGGTGTTCTTTTCAAGACCGCGGACATCATCGTTGACTGCCGCCCCCACCTTGATGATTCTTTCATCGCCAAGGATGCTTCTCAAAGCCTTGGGGATTCCTCCCATCAATTTGATCCTGAACAGGTAAGCTCTGCGTGAACCGGAAAGTTGAAGGAGAGAGACTCCATAGTGCGGCTGATGAGGGGAGAAACAAGGACGGGATTCGGTGTCGAACCCGATGATCTTCTGGGACTTCAGATAGGCAATAGCTCTAAGGTACTCCAAACCCGTGCTTTCAATCACCTTTATCTTCCCCGGGAAGGACATTGGAGTCAGATTTTCCATCTCCTCCGGGCTTATGCTCATCTGATACATTTGTCTTCTATTGGTTGCGTTATTCTATCTGGTCAACAATCAGTGAAGTGTCACTTTCCGCCACAGGACACTCCTCAAGGATGAAGGAACTGCCCGTCGGATCCGGCCTCACAGTCTTGTAGAACTTGAGTTCCGGATAGGAAATCGCATGCGTGAAGGCATTCCTGTTCCTCAGCAGGCGGAAAGTTTCCTGCGCGTATGAATATCCCGGAACTGCCGAAGCGACAACAGGCACGTCAGCACCTGCCTCAGTAAGGAAGTTGCGGATTTCGTCGCTGCAGTACTCAGCCAGAAGCGGTGAGCAGATGATGATGACCTTGCAGGCAATATCCGCGTCCATCACTGCCATGACATTCCTCACGGCGATTTCGGATAGGCTGAAATCGCGACCTGCCTCTCCCGAAGGAATTTTGTAAGGTAAATTGGCAGAATCAAGCACGGCGACAATCCTCTCTCCGGCGAAATCGGGCAGACCGTCCGGCCGGGTGCTTCCGTCGATGTTGTCGAAGATGTCGCATCTTGACAATTCAGCAGAAAGAGCGGAACATTCCGGCGGTGTTCCGATTACAGCGATGCTTCCCGAAACCCTTCCGGAAAGCGAAGCCAGCCTGTGCAACTCATCCATCGACCCGTCCAGCAGGGATTTCACAAAAGGCGAGAAATCGTTCCTTTCCTCGACTTTGCGCCCACATGAAACTGCTCCAGCCCCGAAGGACAGGGCAAGAAGGGATACAGCCAGGAATGGAATCACAGTATGGTTGACTAGGCGTCGCATCGGAGCTCTGATTGTGAATCAATTTTCAAAAATAGCAATTTTCCGCCATACTACCATCAATGCAGACGGGAAAAAGCGTAACCGGCCAGATTTACAAGGATGTAGCCGGCGAAAGTAACCAGCGGAACAAGCTGCCAGCCCTCACCGGACAGAATTGCAGCAGGAACGGAAGCCAGCCCGATGAGCATGAATATTATCCTTTCGGCCTTGACCGTCTTCGATGCCTTATCCCCAGTGCCGAACTTGAATGCGAACATCGGCACTTCGCAGACCAGGAGCCAGCAGAGAATGGCGGAAAGGGCAGGAACCGCAAAAGGGAGGGAGCAGAACGCCGCAGCGGCTCCATCGGGATTTGAGGCGGCAAGGCTTGAAAGAGCGCCGCAGACCATTGCACACGCCGGTGTAGGCAGACCGAGAAATCCGCTGTGCTGCCTCTCGTCGATGTTGAATTTTGCCAGCCTCAAAGCAGAGAAGACCGCAATCAGCAAAGGGAAATACTTCAGGACGACATTCTCCGAACCGCTGGCGCAGGAAAGCATCACGGCAGGGAGAACTCCGAAACTGACGTCATCTGCCAGGGAATCCAGCTCCTTTCCGATATCTGAATATGCCTTCAGGAGCCTGGCCGCAAAACCGTCGAGGAAGTCAGCCACGGCAGAAGCAATCATCAGCAGGAATGCTCCCTGGAGATTTCCGTTCAATGCCGCAATCACCCCAACAACCCCACAGAGGAGGTTCATTGAGGTGATGGCATTGGGAATATGTCTGACCGGACTCATTACCTGATTCCGAGTTTCTTCTTCAACTCCTTCGGGAGAGCATCCTTGTGGACGGTGATTTCCATCGTCTTGGCACGTACGAATGCATCGGAGCAGTACCAGATGCCCTTATATTTTCCTGTCTCGCCCCAGGAGTTCTTCACCATGAAGTACTTTGTGCCATTCTGGTCGGTTGCGATACCGTAGATCTGCATTCCGTGGTCATCAGTAGTGGCCTTGTTGTCATAGCCCAGCTGCCTTGACTCCTGGGTCACATCGAGTTCCTTCGGGAGTTCCGGCCGCGCTTCCTCTTTCTTATCGCCTTCCTTGCCGACCCAGCGCTCCTGGTCGGAACCGGAAGTGGCAGCCTTCTCGTCAAGGAGAACTCCGACACCGCTACGGGTGAAACCCTTTTCGCTCACGTCAGTACCCCAGGCGACGGTGAAACCGTTCTCAACGGCCTTGTAGAGAACATCCATCAGTTCGTCGATGGTGACATTCCAGGCGGTGTCCCATCTCCAGTTGTCGCAGACCTCAAGAGGGGCCTCGGTGTAGAAAGGAACATTGGTCACCGACATCAGGGAAACATAGTCTGACGGAACGATGCCCATTTCGTCCCTGTAGCTTTGTGGAGTGTAGGTCTTGCCTTCATATTCAAAGGTCTCGGGCACTTCGCCGAGGTAGGAGTCAACCAGGGCTCCGAAAGCGTTCTTCCAGAATGGAGAAAGGGACTTGTTCGGGTTCTTCACGATGGCCTCGACAAAGGCCTTGGCAGTTGCGTCAAGTTCCCCGTGCACCGGAAGAGGCTGGAGTCCAGGCATTGCAGCCTGGGGAACCAGACCGTAATCTGCGGCAACGTGAAGCACATCACCTCCCTCAGAGCCTGCCGAGAAACCGAGGGCACCGTCCACCCGGACATACTTCTCTGCCCTGTCCTTATACGAATGCGAAACCACGAACATCTCGGAGAAATCAGGATAGGCAGCAGGGTCCTTGATACCCTTGATCCTTATGGACTCGGACTCAAGGAAAGCCAGTGTGGAGAAGCACCAGCAGGTTCCGGAACGGAACTGGTTCTTTACAGGAGTGATCGGATTCTCCTTCACTACCGTGAACTGATAGTCAGGTTCAGCCGGCTTCGGAGCATTCGAAGGCTGTCCGAAAGCGGTGGATGCCACTGCAGCAAGGGCAGCGGCGACAAGTGCGATTCTTTTCATTATCATAAGAGTTTTGAATATCCAAAATGCCGCGCAACATACGCGAATTACAAAATTAATGAAAATTATCCGATTTCTTTCAGTACTTTTACTATCTCAAGACAATCGTACGGAATGGAGAAGAAAAAGAGGACCTGGAAACCGGGTGCAGCGAAGAAAAAGAAAAAAAGGACAAGGCGGAAAAAGAAGATACGCCTCAGCCTCGGGATTGTCCTGGGGGCCTCCGCCGGATTATTGATAATAATCTTTCTTCTCTGTCCCCGAAAGAGCCATTCCAGCTATGAGACAGGAGCCAGGGTACCTCCGGGAAACTGGCGCTACGGAATCGACATTTCGAACAACAACGAAGGAAGGATAGTCTGGGACTCTCTGTTCGTGATGACAGATTCACGCAGAAGGACGGTCAGGGATCCCTACAAGGCCAGGGAAATCAAGCCGGTCAGCTTTGTGTTCATCAAGGCAACCGAGGGTACGAACTTCAAGGACAGAAGTTTCGCAGACAACTGGCTGGAGGCCGGAAGAACCGGCCTGCAACGGGGAGCCTACCATTTTTTCAGAAGCTCGAAGGACGGCAGGGCCCAGGCCCGGAATTTCATCTCTGCTGTACCGAATCTCAGGCGGACAGACCTGCCTCCCGTGCTGGACATAGAAACAATCCACAAGGGCTGCAGCCGGAAGCAGCTCAACGAAGAAGCGCTGGAATGGCTGCAGGAAATCGAGAAGCATTACGGCAGAAAGCCCATCGTCTACACAAGCGCGTCCTTTGCGAAGGACCATCTGGACAATGAGATAACCGGGGCATATCCGGTCTGGATAGCCCACTACGGCAGGGATTATCCTGCATTTGATGGCTGGAAGTGGTGGCAGTGCACTGACAAGGCAGTGGTCATGGGTGTTCCCGGAAGGGTGGACTTGAACGTAGCCCCGGCAGACTAGTCCTTCCTTCCGAGTTCTTCTATCATTGCACGTGCCACGGAGGCCGAGGCTCCGCTTCCTCCGAGCAGGCTGCGAATCCGGCTGTAGCCGTCTAGCATTTCCTCACGGTAGGCCTTGTCCTCAATCATCCTGCGGACTTCTTCGACCAGATTCTCCGGCGTGAAATAGAACTGCAGCAGTTCGCGGAAGCAATGGCGGTCCAGGATCAGATTGCCGAGGCTGATGTACCTGACCTTGATTATCGACTTGGCAATCAGGAAGTTCAGCGAAGCACCGGCATAACCCACCACCTGGGGCGTCCCGATAAGTGCGCACTCCAGCGAAGCTGTACCCGAATTGACCACGGCCGCCCGGGAGAAACGCATCACGGAATAGGACTCCCCGAAGACTATGCTGACATATTCCCTGTCCCCTACGTACCCGGAATAGTCTTCTATCACGCGGGATGGGGCTGCAGCGACGAGGAAGCGGTAGCCTGAATATTCAGGGACAGCATGGAGCATGTCCGCGAATTTCATGAACACCGGCATCATGGTGCCGATCTCGGATGTGCGCGAACCGGCAAGCAGGGCAATGGTCGGAGTGTCCGGAAGGCCAGTCCTTTCAAGGAAGGCAGCACGAGTGTCCTGCATCGCACGGGAGTTGTCGATTGCATCGACCAGAGGATTGCCCTTGTAGATGAAATCCACGCC
>JBJFDD010000340.1:0-4944 GCA_051889815.1 Candidatus Cryptobacteroides sp.
GGTGCCGGACTTTATGATCTGGGCCGGGGTATAGACGAAGCCGTCATCCCGGGTTACGCTCTGAAGATTGATGTCTGCATCCTTTGCCGCAGCCTCGTAGTCGCGGATGATTTCCTGGAGGCGGTGGTTTTCCAGAGCCAGTTCCTCATTCTGCCCGGCCAGGGAGAAGTAGTCGTTGACTTTCTGGGTAAGCCCCCATGTCTTTGCCATGAATCCGTGTGAAAGTCTCATCAGCCAGAGCCTCTGCATGCTGTTGTTGTGATTCAGCATAACAAGCGCCGCGGCCTCCAAAGCAATGAAAACCGCAGCACAAAGGATTCTGGCTCCGACAGACCTTGATTTTGCCATTACCTCATCAGGAAAGAATAGTTGGAGGTCTTCTTGAGCGCAATGCAGGTACCGCGGGCAACGGCTCTCAGCGGGTCTTCGGCAACATGGAACTGGATGTTGACCTTGTCTGTGAATCTTTTGGCGAGACCGCGGAGCAGGGCACCGCCGCCGGAAAGGAATATGCCGTTCTCAACGATGTCCGAATAAAGTTCCGGAGGAGTCATTTCAAGGACATGAAGAATCGAGGATTCCAGCTTGGCGACCGATTTGTCGATGCAGTGGGCGATTTCCTGATAGGTCACGGTTGCTTCGACAGGGTGGGCCGTCATGATGTTCGGGCCGTTCACTACGTAAGGCTCCGGTTCGTCGTCCAGTTCGGGAATTACCGCTCCTACCGCAATCTTGATCTTTTCGGCAGTCGTCTCGCCGATCTTGATGTTGTGCTGCTGGCGCATGTAGTACTGGATGTCGCTGTTGAAGACATCACCGGCGGTAGTGACACTCTCCTGCTGGACGATACCGCCGAGAGAAATAACGGCGATTTCAGCAGTACCTCCGCCTATGTCGACGACCATGTTGCCTTTCGGGGCCTCGACATCAAGTCCGATACCGAGCGCAGCGGCCATAGGCTCATAGATGATGTACACGTCACGTCCTCCGGCATGTTCGCAGGAGTCGCGGACCGCCCTGATTTCAACCTGGGTGGAACCGGAAGGGATTCCTACGACAATCTTCAGGTTAGGGGCGAAGAGGGATTTCCTCCTGCTGTTCACCTGCTTGATGAAGCCCTTGATCATCATCTCCGCGGCATTGAAATCTGCAATCACGCCGTTCCTCAGGGGGCGGATTGTCTTGATGCCGGGGTTGGTGTGCTCGTGCATCAGCTTGGCCTGCTGCCCGATGGCGATGCACTTCTGGGTATTGTTGTCGATGGCTACGATACTCGGTTGGTCAAGCGCAATCTCGTCGTTGTAGAAGATGACAGTGTTCGCAGTTCCGAGGTCCATAGCAATCTCTTGAGTCAAAAATGAGAATGCCATATGTCTTTTTTTTGTTTCAGTCTTTTATTCAAATTGTAAATATACAAAAAAAGTAGTATTTTCACTTGAATTAATATGAAAGCGAAGAAAATATTGGTGGTAACTGCTGCCGGCAGCGGCCTGAGGATGGGATCTGCGGTTCCCAAGCAGTTCCTGTCCCTTGGAGGCAAACCTGTACTGAGACGCACGATAGAAACATTTGTGGAAGCATGTCCTGACATCAAGGTCATTACGGTCCTTCCGAAGGATCATATTCCTTTCTGGAGGGAATATTGCCGCACGGGTGAGTTCTACTGCCCGCAGACTATCGTGACAGGCGGTATCACCCGCTTCCACTCCGTAAGGAACGCCCTTGCGAAGGTGCCCGACAATGCCATTGTGGCCATCCACGACGGGGTGCGTCCTCTCTTGTCGAAGAAACTTGTCAGGGAGATGTTCGACAGGATGGAATCTTGCAGGCTCCATGCACTCATCCCGGTTGTCCCGACGGTTGACACTCTAAAGGTCCTGGACAGGGGAAGGGATGACCTCGGCAACGAGGTCCTGGTGGACAGTTCAGGGGAGACGGTGGACCGCTCGAGAATCTTCGGGGCACAGACGCCCCAGCTTTTCAGGGCTGAGGACCTGAAGGCGGCATATTCACAGGCCTACGATACCTCGTTCACCGACGATGCTTCAGTGGCGCAGGCCAATGGCATTCCTCTCTCCTTCTGCGAAGGCGAGAGGTACAATTTCAAACTGACGACTCCGGAAGACCTGGCTTTGGCAGAGATGATAGTATCTTTCCGGAAAGACAATGGCAATCAATAGTCCTTCACCCAGACCTGGCGCTCGATTGACTGGTCGAGGGAAATCATCGTTTCGGTGGACTGGATGTGCGGGATGTTCTGGATGGTGTTGAGAAGAATCTCCATCAGATGGTCGTTGTCAAGGCAGTACACCTTGAGCAGCAGGGCGGCTTTTCCGGTAACGAAATGACACTCCACTACCTCGGGAATCTTTTTCAGGTTCGCGATGACCTCGTTGTATTTGTCTGCTTCGGAGATATTGATGCTGATGAAGGCACAGACATTGAGGCCCAGAGCCTGGGGCTTGACAAGAAGTCTGGAACCGGTGATTACACCGTTTTTCTCCAATCTCTTGACTCTCTGATGAATGGCGGCACCGGAGACTCCGCACTCGCGTGCAATCTCCAAAAAAGGCATTCTGGCATTGTTGACAAGGAAAGAGAGTATTTTCTGGTCAACCTGATCGATGTGGTATGTTGCCATATTCGTTGGGTATTAGGATTTCCGGTATCTTCTCCTACCTTTTTCGGTAGGTTTGGAATTGTCGATGATCTGTTTGCAGGCCTCCTCGGTGAGAGTCTGCGCGTCGGTTCCCGGAGGCAGCTTGTAGTTGGATCCGGCGTGCTTGATGTACGGGCCGTACCGTCCGTTGATTACCTGGATGTCGGAGTCCTTGAATTCGGAGATGACTGAGTTCGCGCCGTTCCTGCCGGCACCTTCCCCGATGATTTCGATGCACTTTTCAAGTGTGACACTGACAGGATCGTTCCCCTTCGGGAGAGAAAAGTTCTTGTCGCCGTACTTGATGTATGGGCCGAAGCGTCCTTTGGTAGCGATGACAGGGATTCCCTGATACTCGCCGACTGTCCTGGGCAGCTGGAAAAGCACCAGGGCCTCTTCCAGTGTGATGGTCTCGATCAGCTGTCCCCTGCCCAGCGAAGCGAATTGGGCGGTTTCTCCTTCACCTTTCTGGACATACGGTCCGAACTTGCCGAACTTGGCGGTGTAGGTGACTCCGTCGGAATCGGTGCCGAGTTCGCGGGAAACCTTGCTGTAGCTGTTATTGCCGAGAACTTCGTCCACATTCTTGTGGAAAGGAGTGTAGAAGCTGGAAATCAGGCTGTTCCACGACTTATCGCCGCTTGCAACCTGGTCGAAGTCCTTTTCGACATTGGCGGTGAAATCGTAGTCCATGATGTCCTTGAAGTTCGCCACCAGGAAGTCCGACACTATCATTCCGATCTCCTGTGGAAGCAGCTTGCCCCTTTCAGCTCCGATTGTCTCCATCTTGGAAGTCTCCGAGATAGCGCCATCCTTGAGACAAAGGTTCCTGACCTCTTCCTTCCTGCCTTCCTTGTCGCCTTTGATGATGTAGCCGCGCCCGGTTGTGAGTGTGGCGATGGTAGGGGCATATGTGGAAGGCCTGCCGATGCCCAGTTCTTCAAGTTTCTTTACGAGAGTCGCTTCTCAATATCTCGGAGGCGCAGGAGTGAACTTGCAGTCCGCGCTGATTGACTTCGCCTCCATCAGGGTTCCGACGCCGATGTCCGGGAGCAAGGTCTCGCTGTCGGAAGCATCCTGGTCGTCAGTGCCTTCCATATAGAGTTTGAGGAAGCCGTCGAACAGGACCTGGGTCGCCTGTAGACCGAACTTTTCGCTTCTCCTGTCCGAAGACACTTTCATTGTGGTGTTCAGCACCCTTGCATCCGACATCTGGGAGGCAACAGTCCTTTTCCAGATCAGGTTGTAGAGTTTCTTCTCCTGGGCCGTACCTTCGATTTCGGTGTTGGCGATGTAGGTCGGGCGGATGGCTTCATGGGCCTCCTGGGCACCCTTGCTGTGGGTCTTGAACTGTCTGGTAGTTGAATATTCAGGCCCGAAGTTGGCGGTGATATATTCACGTGCCGTGCCGATTGCCAGGCTTGATAGGTTGGTCGAATCAGTTCGCATGTAGGTGATGAGACCGCGCTCGTAGAGCTGCTGCGCCACCCGCATCGTCATGCTGACCGGGAAGTGCAGTTTGCGGGAGGCTTCCTGCTGGAGTGTGGAAGTCGTGAATGGTGCTGCAGGGAATCTGCCGGCTTCCTTCCTGTCGACGTCACAGACGGTGAACACCGCCTCTTCGCTGTCCTGAAGGAACTGCCTTGCCTGGCCGATATCCCGGAACCTGGTGTCAAGTGTCGCCTTGACCTTTACTGACTGGGACTGGCCTTCAGGATGGAAGACCGCCTCAACTTTGTAGAACGGCTCGTTCTTGAAATCGATGATCTCCTTCTCCCTTTCGACCACCAGACGCAGGGCTACCGACTGTACACGGCCGGCGGAAAGCCTCGGCTGGATTTTCCTCCACAGCACGGGCGACAGTTCAAACCCCACGAGACGGTCCAGTACCCTTCTGGCCTGCTGTGCATTGACCAGGTTCATGTCTATCGATCTCGGATTCTTGACCGCGTTGAGTATCGTGTCCTTGGTAATCTCGTGGAACACTATTCTCCTTGTGTTCGCTTCATTGAGCCCGAGAGTCTCGAACAGATGCCACGAAATGGCTTCTCCCTCACGGTCTTCATCGGATGCCAGCCAGACCATGGATGCATCCTGGGCGGCCTTCTTGAGTTCGGAGACAATTCTTTTCTTGTCGGTCGGGATGACGTATTGTGGCGCAAAATTGTTTTCAATGTCCACACTCAGCTTGTTCTCCTGGAGGTCACGTATATGACCCATGCTGGACTTTACGACAAAGTCGTTGCCCAGGAACTTCTGAATGGTCTTCGCTTTTGACGGAGACC
>JBJFDD010000341.1:0-4913 GCA_051889815.1 Candidatus Cryptobacteroides sp.
TGGTGTAAAAGCTGACTAATAAACAGATGTCTCGACTACGCACTATGTGCTCCGCTCGACATGACAGGTCTTTGACCAGCCTCACTAAAACATACAAATATAACGATTATTATTCTTCAGCAAGACTCATATACCACTCGTGCATGATGTACCAGGCCTTTTTGCGCTGGCCACGGTCAGAAACCAGTCCCTTTCGGTTCCAGCCTTCCTGATTGGTCGGATGGAAACGGAACGGAGAACGGAAATCGAAAAGAATCCACGGAGAGACTCCGGCAAGATTCGGGATGTGCCTGAACATCTCAAGATTGTCGCGGTAGAGTCTGGCCTGATAGTCCTCGCTCCAGCTCGAAGCCACGGTTTCATCGCCGGATTGGCCGTAAAGGGCCTCGCCGCCGAACTCGGAAATGATTACAGGCTTGTCCGGAACCACATTCCATGGACACTGCGAAGGATCCACCGGCCACGGGGCATACCAGCCCATGTATTTGTTGAATGAGATTACGTCAAGGTCATTGACCAGTTCATCCTCGATGAGGAACTCGCCGAACTCCTCTTTGAAATACACATTGTCGAAGGCTGCCGTATAGAGCCTTGTAGGGTCAATGCTGCGGGCAGATGCAAGCTCCTTCCTGAGGAAGGCGTTCCTTGAAGGTGACGGTCTTGTCTCATTTGCAATGCCCCAGAAACCGACTGCACATCTGTTGCGGTCGCGGCGGAGCATCTCGGAAAACATTCCCAGAGCTTTCTCCATCGTGCCGGCATTGTCAAAATCAATTCCCTGCCATACTGGAATCTCCTGCCAGAGGATGATGCCACGTTTCTCGGCAAGACGCACGATGTATTCGTTTTGAGGATAGTGGGCAAGACGTATCATGTTGACTCCCAGGGCTTCAGCCTCAGAAACCAGCATCTGGGCATCCGCCTGTGAAAATGCCCTGCCTCGGCGCTGCGGGATTTCCTCATGGAATGAAACGCAACGCATGAAGGTCGGCTTGCCGTTCACTAGAATCTTCGTACCATCAACTGATATGTTCCTGAAGCCTATTTCCTCCTCTATGCAATCCATCTCTGAAGAAATCCTGACCTTGTAAAGTTTGGGATTTCCGGGCTCCCACCTGATGAGTTTCTTCACCCTGAAAGAAGTCTCCGCGCATCCCTTGCTGTCAAGAGCAGCCTTCACGTCCACCTTCAGTTCAGGGATTTCAATCCTGACCTGACCGCCTTCTGCACCCTCAAGAGCGACAGAAGCACGAATAAGGGAAGGGTCCTCATTGTCGAGACGGATGAAATAGTCATTGATATATGAAACAGGGGTACTGATAAGCATCACGTCACGGGTTATTCCGCCGTAGTTCCACCAGTCGAAAGAAAGGGCCGGAATGGCATCTGAGGTACGTCTGTTGTTCACCTCGACAGCAAGGAAATTATCCCCGTGAACGAGGCGGTCCGTCACCTCAACCTGAAAAGGAGTGAAACCACCCTCGTGGGCAAGCAGGAATTCTCCGTTCAGATAGACCTTGCACCTGTAGCTGACAGCACCAAAATAAAGGAACTGCCTTTTGGAAGCATCCTTTGAAGCATCAAAATGTCTTGAATACCAGATAGTTCCCTCATAGTATTCAAGCTGCGGAAGCTGGCTGTTCCAGTCTCCAGGCACATTAAGGCGAAGTCCCCCATCGAAGGAATATTCATAGAAATCGGTCTTGCCGGAAGGCTTTCTGTTCTTATAGACCTGCATCCTCTCCCCCTGGTCATAGAGGTCGATGATGGCATCCCATTTACCTCCGAGGTCACGGAAATTTCTGCCATAGACATTGGTCATGAAATCAGCGGCAATGGAATCAAGCGAAGCTGCCATAAGCAGCACAAACGAAAGTATATATCTGATTTTCATACATTTATATTATTTCAACATATATTTATACAGAGCAAATGAATTTTCCGAAGGAAGGGAGAAGCAAACGGAAGAACCGGCACCGACCTTTGCAGAGAACTTGCGTCCGCCTCCGGCAAGAGGCGTGAAGCAAACCCTGGCCCCCTCCGGCAAGTAGGTCCGGACAGGGGCGGAATCAAGAGGATTATTCTCCCTATAAACAATGATATATCCCTCATTATCAGAGACAATACTCTGAAATCCGGTCCAGCTGCATCCGGAAGGTTCATCTCCGACAGGAAGGATGGTCCCCTCATGGAAATTAGTGTTTATTCCTTTATAAACATCTATCAATGAGGATATTGCAAAAGCCTCATCCGGAAGGAGCGAAACTTCCATCCAGGCAAGCGGCTGGGCTGCCATGGTTATTGCAAACAAATAATCAAAGCCATAATTTGAAGGGGCGAAGCGGTCTGCGGAAGGGTATTTGGAGGCATTGCGCCAATTGTTCAGGAACTCGATCTGGAGCTTCTCTGCCGGGACATATTTTGAAAGCGTCCAGAGGTTGCGCAAGGTCCAGTACGGATAGTAATTGCCCCAGTCGGTGTAGCGGTTTTCGAGGAAAATGTTGCCATACTCATTGAAATAATGATAGCCTGCGCGGCGTCCTGCCGTTGCGTCCAGATTGAAGACAACCTCTCCCCTGCTCTGCTGCATCACCTTGTCGAAAAGACGGCGAAGATTGGTTTCCGCCTTCTTGGAAGGAATCTGCAGGCCGTCGATTTTGAACACCTTGATTCCATACTGGCGATAGAGACCTAGAATGGCTTCAGCATCTTTTTCCCAGTCTTCGAAGTCATTCTGTACGCTTGGGTTGTACCACAGGCCGACCTGTACTCCAAGTTCACGGCCGCGTTCCACAACCGGGGCAAGACCACGGGGATATTTCACCGGGTCGGGCTTCCAGTAGTCCGGATTGTCCCAGATGTTCTTGAATGAGCCTTTCGCAACTGCGGAATTAGGACTTTTTCCTGCCTGCCATCCGTCGTCAATCTGGAAAAGGGTTATTCCAAGCCGGGCAGCCTTTTCTATTTCCTCAAGGCAGAACTTTTCGTTCACCTTGGAGTCCTGGCTGCGGTCGCCCCAGGTGTTGCTCATGACCATCTCATCGCGTGCTGGAAGATGCCTGCGGACACTTTTCTGGTATGAACGCAAGGCAGTGAGGGCTGAAAGTTCGCCCTGACCATAAACACCTGTGACACAGGAATATGCCCGCGTCCAGCAGCCCGGGGTGACGTCCTTCGGACCAAGGCCAAGGCCGGTTACCATAATGTGGCCGTAATCCGTTATGAAATCGGCTCCGCCCCAGGAGAGCTGCACTGAGGAGCAGGGAGCCTCCTTCAGGAAGAAATAGCCTGAGCCGTCGAGACCGTCACGGGCAAAGAGAAGGTTGCCTTTGCAGGAGACCTTGTGGTAGGATATGAAGTCCTTCTCTGTCACGAGATTATTGTGCCAGTCGGTCACGTCGAGGAATTCGACAGCCTTGCAGCGCCAGTGCATTCCGCTGAAATTGAGCCTGTCAAGCAGGGATGCCTCGGGACGGGTTTTCGTATCCTCGGCAAACTCTATGTTCTTGCGGTCGGCAGCATTTTCCGCTCCGGTTGTCACCGTTCCTCTGAAACTGCCCCTGAGGTAGGTGTCGCAGGCGATTGCAGGAACGCCGTCATAGATACGGTATTCCCTTCTGACCTGGAGGCTGCCCAGAGAGTATGAGACCACAGCCTTGAGGTGGGCAGGATGGAGGTTGTCCTGAGGGACGGATTCTGTCGTAAAAGTGCCGCCGGTTGCTTCAGGTGCCTTGTCCATAGGGACGAAATCGGGCCTGAGGGCCGCTGATTCGAAGACCTTGCCTGTGCTTTTATCGGTCAGGCTGATGGTCCTGAGGTTGCCGCCGTTCCAGTCGAATGTTCTCTGTATCAGCTCGTTGCCTATGGTGAGCCTTCCATCCTGAAGAGTGGCGAAGGATGTGGCTGGCTGTGCTGACAGGGTTGTAGCGGTCAGGAGAGTGGTTATCAGCAGAAGTGTATGGTGTTTTCGGTTCATATTGGTATTGTTTAGATTTCTCGACTTCGCTCGTAATCGACGCAGTCGCTTGAGCTTCAGCGAAAGAAATGACAGAACTCAGTGTACTTTCGGGGTGTCGAGCAGGCGGTTGGCGCGGTTGAATGTCTGGTCATTGAGGCCCTCTCTCTTGCCGGCTCCTTCCTGCATGAGAGCCTTGAGCTGAGGCAGATGATGCTGATAGACCTCTCTCGGAGAGCAGGCATTTTCCCGGCAAAGGGCAGCAGCCATTCCGACCACCTCACCCATCATTCCGGTCGTGCGCATCACCCTGACGGTTCCGAGCGCGACGTGGGTTACACTTATATTCCTTCCGGCCATGAACAGATTGTCTATGTTTCTGGAATAGAGGCATCTGTACGGCACTGTGCATGGATATATCCAGTTGTGGACGGTTGCAGCCTTGAATTCCCCTCCGGGGAAATTTGCAGTGTTCTTCGGATCCGGGAAATGGAGGTCGATGCTCCATGATGACGTGAATGAACCGTCTTCGTGGAATACATTCTTGTCTATGTCATCCTGCTTGAGGATGTAGTCGCCAAGAAGCCGCCTTGACTCCCTCTTTCCGGCGATATATGCCACCCAGTCGAGTTCACGGCAGGCGTAGTCGGCCTTCCTTGAATAGTGGTTCTTGAGAAAACTCCAGTTGGAATAAATGACAAGCAACCCATAGTCCCTGATTCTTTCAGCATCATAGACCTGGTCGAAATTCATTCCGGTCTCCCACTGCCATTCTCCCATGCGGACTTTCTCGCAATTATCCTCATTGAAAATGACTCCGTAGCTGAACTCAGGGAAGACCGAAGGGCTGTCGGTCTTTTTGGAATACCACTGAACGGAAGCGCCCATGGTCATCTTGTCGGCAGTTTCAGGCGCAAGGCTTTCTCCGTACTCCGATGCGGCTTCACGTCCCATGAGG
>JBJFDD010000342.1:0-4908 GCA_051889815.1 Candidatus Cryptobacteroides sp.
AGGATCTCCACAACAGGGTTGCCCAGTATTTCGTTCCTCCGGAAAGGCTTAACCTCAAGACAAGGGTGCTGGTTTCGAAGATTGCCGATGCCCAGTACACGGTGGTCGATACCGAGGCCGAAGCACTCCTGCTTGAGAACAACCTGATCAAAGAGTACAAGCCCAGGTACAACATCCTCCTGAAGGATTCCAAAACCTATCCGTGGATTCTTGTCACAAATGAGGAGTACCCCAGGGTTCTTCTTACCAGGAGGGTGGAAAAGGACAGGGGCACCTATTTCGGCCCGTACAGTTCTGTTTCCCATGCCAACTATCTGCTTGAATTCTTCAACCGGAACTATGGTCTGAGGACCTGCAAGCTGAAAATCACGGGAGAAGCCATCCTGCGCCACAAGTTCCGTCCCTGTCTCAAGTTCCAGATGAAACGCTGTCCGGGCTGCTGCATCGGTGCGGTCGGCACGGAGGAATATTCAGCAGGCATAGATGAAATCAAGCGGTTGCTCCGCGGCGGTGTCAACGAGCTTGTCAGTCAGTATGAAGCCGCAAGGGAACAGGCTTCGGACAAGCTGGACTTCGAGAGTGCGATAAGGTGCCAGGAGAGGATAGACTCCCTGAAAAAACACTATTCCAAGTCTATCATCTCCTCCTCTTCCGGCAAGGACTGCGATGTGTTCTCCCTGGTGTTCGACGGCCCCGAGGCCTTCGGAAACTTCCTGCGGGTGAGGGGAGGGGCCATTGTACAGTCCCTGAATCTCGGTTTCAAGATGAACATTGAAGAGCCGCAGGAATCTGTCCTCAGCACCTTCATTGCCGAAATCGAATCCAAGTTCGGTGCTCTTGCCCGGGATGTCATCGTCCCTTTCAAACCCGATGTGGACATTGACGGCATAATGTTCGAGATTCCGGCAAAGGGTGATAAGTACTCTCTTCTGGAACTCAGTGCCAAGAATGCCCGGGAATATCTTTTCCACACCCTCAAGCAGAAAGAACGCACTGATCCCGAGGTGTACAAAATGATGCTGATGGAGGACCTGAAGAAGGCCCTGGGGATGCAGGAACTCCCGAAGCACATCGAATGTTTCGACAATTCCAACTTCCAGGGAACCAATCCTGTGGCCTCCTGCGTGGTCTTCCGGGACGGGCTGCCGAGCAAGTCCGACTACCGTAAGTTCAAGATCAGGACTGTCGTCGGGGCGGATGATTTCGCATCGATGAAGGAGGTTGTCAACAGGAGATATTCAAGGATGCTCAAGGAGACTCCTGATGATCTTCCGCAGCTTGTCGTGATTGATGGAGGTGAAGGACAGCTCAAATACGCAAGCCAGGCTCTTGCCGAACTTGGCATTCTGGACCGGCTGATGGTAATAGGCCTTGCCAAGAAGATGGAACTGGTCATCAGGCTGAACGATCCCAATCCCTTGTTTCTGGACAGGAATTCCTTGGCGCTCAAGGTGTTGATGCAGATTCGTGATGAAGCCCACCGTTTCGGAATCACCTTTCACCGCTCTTTGCGCAGCAAGGAACAGGTCCACAGCGTCCTGCGTGAAATCAAAGGGGTCGGCGCCCAGACAGAGCAGAGACTCCTGATGCATTATGGTTCGGTCGCGCGGATTGCTTCAGCATCCCTTGAGGACCTTTCGGGAATGGTGCCAAGAACACTCGCAGAACGGATTCTCGCCACTCTGAATCCAACCCTTTCTTTCGAAGAGGACTAATCCCTGCATCCCGCTGATCCTTACCGGCCGCGGCGGCATCTTTCCTCCTATGGTTCGACCCAGTGGATCCTGCAGCCGGATTTCTCCATGCCCCGGAACCATGTCATCTGCCGTTTCGCGAACTGGTGGATGGCATTTGCAAGAAGGGTGCGCATCTCCTCAAAAGTCAGGATCCCCAGGACGTGCTGTGTCAGGAACTTGTACTCAAGTCCGTAGTACATCAGGTCTTCCGGATCCACCCCGGATGCAATCAGGTTCTTCACCTCGTCGATCATCCCTTCTTCAAGCCTTTCGTCCAGTCGTCGGTCAATCCTTGCATTCCTTTCTTCACGACTGACCAGAGTACCGATGAAGTACGGCTTCTTCGGCAGATAGGCATTTCTTCTTCCCGGATGCTCAGCTTCGTAGATGGCGACTTCGAGAGCCCTGATGACCCTTCTCTTGCTCTGCATGACTCCTTCATCCGGAAGCGGGCCCATTTCAGAGAGTTTTTCCCTTAGTTCCTCGATGTCGTATTGTTCCAGTTCTGCTCGCAGTTCCGGGTCAGGAGGGGCCTGGGGTAGTGAATATCCGCAAGTGGCAGCCTGGATGTACAGCCCGGTCCCTCCGCACAGGATAGGGACCGCACCCCTGTCACGGATGTCCTTGTAGGCAGTCTCAAAGGCTTCCTGCCATTGGTAAAGGTCGAAGCGGGTACCGGCATCAACAATGTCGATCAGGTGGTAGGGAACATCGTCATATTCACGCAGGTCCTTGCCTGTGCCGATGTCCATGCCGCGGTAAACCTGCCTGGAGTCGGCGGAGAGGATTTCGGCAGGCCGTCCGAGAGCGCGGAAGCGTTTTGCAAGGGCGACGGCATAGCGCGTCTTGCCGGATGCAGTCGGTCCGAGGACGACGACAAGGTCAGTTCTGCCGTCAAGATATTCATTGAATATGGCTTCAATGTCGATGGTTTCCGCCTGGGGAAGGGGCGCTGGTTCAGGAATGGGAATGGGTGCCCGCTTCCTGTTTTTGGGATTTCTGCTCATTGGGCTTATTTTGCTGACAAATATAGTCAATCATGGCTTTTGTTTTCTATATTTGTACAATCCAATCCTATAAGATTCATGATGGACGTCAAAAGAATTATCATCGCGGCAGTTTCCGTTTGTTTTCTCGGTGTTGCCATCGCCAGGGCGGACGACGGGATGTGGCTGCCTTCACTTATCAGCCAGCGTATTCCGGACATGCAGGCAAAGGGCTTCAAACTCAGTGCTGAAGACATCTACAGCGTCAACCAGGCTTCGCTCAAGGATGCCGTTGTCCTCTTCGGCAGGGGGTGTACGGGAGAAATAGTGTCGGCAGACGGTCTTCTCCTGACCAATCATCACTGCGGGTACTCCCAGATACAGAGCCATTCCAGTGTCGAACACGACTATCTCAAGGATGGTTTCTGGGCAATGAGCCGGGATGAAGAGCTTACCAATCCGGGCCTGACCGTGAAGATTCTCGAGAGGATGGAGGATGTGACCGAGGCTGTCCTGGCCGGTTATTCCGAAGGTTCGATGACAGAGTCCTGGAGGGATTCGGTAGTCAGGCACAATGCTGCAGCCCTCCGCCAGCAGGCAGAAGCCGCCGGAAAGGGCCTCAAGGCCAGTGTCGAGGCGATGTACTACGGCAACCAGTACTTCCTCTTCGTCTATAAGGAATTCCGGGATGTACGTCTGGTCGGCGCTCCGCCGTCTTCCATCGGCAAGTTCGGAGGCGACACCGACAACTGGATGTGGCCACGCCACACGGGTGATTTCTCGATATTCCGCATCTATGCCGGGAAGGACAATGAGCCCTCAGACATCAGTGAGGAAAATGTACCGTACCATCCGCGCCGTTTCCTGAAGGTCTCTACCGAAGGAGTGAAGGAGGGTGATTTCACAATGGTCTTCGGCTTTCCGGGGAGCACCCAGCAATATCTCCATTCCGAGGCAGTCCGTTACATCGAAGAAGTCTCGGATCCTGTCAAAATCGACTTGAGGTCCCGCAGGCTTGCCGTCCAGAAGAAGTACATGTCCGCCTCGCAGGATGTCCGGATAAAGTATTCGGCAAAGAATGCAAGTGTCTCCAATGCCTGGAAAAAGTGGCAGGGAGAGGCCAGGGGGCTTGCGAAGAACCACGTGGTCCAGGCCAAGAGGGACTATGAAGCCCGCTTTGAGAAATGGGCTGAGGGCACCTGCTACGAGGGTGTGACGCGGAAACTTGCGGCGGTATATTCAGAACTTGAGAAATATGCCCTGGCCATAGACTACTACAAGGAAAGCGTGGCTACGGTGGAAATCGCCTCTGCAGCTGCCACTTTCTTCGAATCGGAGGGCAAGGACTTCCTTGAAGGTTTCTACAAGAATTACTATCTGCCGATTGACAAGGAGTCTTTCATCGAGGTGATGAATGTCTTTGACGCGAATATGCCGGTTGACATGCTGCCGGAGTGGTACCTGGCCCAGAAGAAGAAATACCGTACAATCGAAAAATGGGCGGAAGTCCTGTTCGCCAAGTCCGTTTTCAGCGAAGGTCGTTTTTCCTATGTCAGCTCAAGCGATCCGGCCTATCAGTTCTATCTCAACATGTACGACTGGTACCGGACCGAACTGCTACCGCGCCGGAATGAACTCAACCGGGAGCTCAACCAGCTCTACCGCCTCTATGTCAGGGGGCAGATGGAATTCGAACCGGAAAAGGATTATTTCCCGGATGCCAACCTGACCCTCAGGGTCGCCTATGGCAATGTTTCAGGCTATTCACCTGCTGATGCAATCAGGTACGAACCGGTCTCAACCCTTAGGGGAATCATCGAGAAGGACAATCCGGAGATCTTTGACTACAACATTCCGCAGAAACTCCGCGACATCTATGCCCGCGGAGGTCACGAGGACCAGCCGGTCTGCTTCCTCGCCACGAACCATACCACCGGAGGCAATTCGGGGAGTCCTGTCCTGAATGCCGAAGGAGAGCTGATAGGGCTCAATTTCGACCGGGTCTGGGAGGGCACGATGAGCGACATCCATTTCGATCCGGAAATATGCCGTAACATCACCCTGGACATCCGCTACCTTCTCTTTATCGTCAAGGAAATCGGTGGCGCGCAGTGGCTGGTGGACGAAATGACTTCTGACACATATTCAATCAACTGATAACCATGAGTACATTACATGTGATTGAC
>JBJFDD010000343.1:0-4903 GCA_051889815.1 Candidatus Cryptobacteroides sp.
TGTCACGAAGGAAGATTTTTCTTCATGGACCAAGGAGGAACGGGACCGCGCTTCCCAGCCGATGGCTGACGGTAGTACCTTCGAAATCGGAAAGGTGAGTAAAGGTACGACTGTCGAGGCTGTTTTCGGCATAACCAACCGCGGCAAGTCCGACCTGCGGATCTACAAGGTCGATACAGACAGTTCCCATGCCTCGGTTGCTCCTTTCGGTGACCTGAAGCCGGGAGCAAAGGGCAGCCTGAAGGTTACCCTGGACACGTCAGGCATGCCATCAGGGGAGGTCCTGGTCGTGCTTACCCTTATCACGAATTCTCCCCTGCGTCCGATTATGAACCTGTATGTGACCGGTTGGGTCGAATGATTGAATTATGTGGGATCTTTTGATTGAAGTGCTGAAGACCACTGTCCTTGTGACAGGATTGGTTGTGATAATGATGATGCTCATCGAGTCGGTCAACGTGGAGAACAGCGGCCGGCTTTTCGGGCGGCTCAGGAAAAATGGTTTCGCCCAGGTCCTGGTTTCCGCCCTTCTGGGTCTGATGCCTGGCTGCATGGGCGGGTTCGCTGTCGTTTCGATGTACACCCACCGTCTCCTTGGGTTCGGGGCCCTTCTGGCGATGATGATTGCTACTGCCGGTGACGAGGCCTTCCTGATGCTGGCCATGTTCCCCGACAAGGCGGCCCTCCTGCTTGGAATCCTGTTCATTGTCGCCATGGTTGCAGGCCTGGTTGCCAACCGCTTCCAGAGCGGACCAATCCCGACCCGTCTTGAAGATTCGTTCGAACTCCATGAAGAAGACGGACACGAACACGGCAGCCACGCCGGAAATAGCCGCATGAGTGCCACTCTCCAGAGAATCATCCTTCTTGCAGGGATCGTCCTGTACCTTGCAGCCCTCCTGACCGGCTTTCTCGAAGACGGGGACCATGAGGCCGGTTCTTCAGGATTCAGCATACTCAGCGAAGAATGGATGTACTGGCTTTTCGCTTGCCTTTCCGTCATCGTAATCTTTGCCCTGCTCTTCGCTTCCGACCATTTTGTGCAGGAGCATCTGTGGGATCACATCATCTGCAGGCATCTGCCCAGCATCGTCGCCTGGACAGGAGGCATACTTCTCGGAGTGGGACTGCTTTTCCATTTCATCGACCCGGGCACCTGGATCAGCGAGAATACCTTCCTGATGATCCTGCTTGCCATCCTGGTCGGTCTCGTACCACAGTCCGGACCGCATCTGGTCTTCGTCACCCTCTACGCAGGCGGGGTCATTCCTTTCCCGGTCCTGCTGGCCAATTCCCTGGTCCAGGACGGCCATGCATCCCTCCCGCTCCTGGCAGACAGCCGGAAATCCTTTGTAAAGGCCAAAATCATCAAGGTTATCCTGGCCCTGGCCATTTCCTCCCTTTCCCTCCTTTTCATTTGACGGAGTAAATCCAGGCTACCTCCAAGAAGGAAACTGAATATCCCGGGACGGAAAAAGGCGGCCCCATTGTGGGACCGCCCTGAATGATTCTCTCAGGCTGGAATTACTCAGCTGGGGAGATTGCTCCCATAGGGCAGGCATCTGCGCAGGTGCCGCAGTCAACGCATGCTGAAGGATCGATTGAGTAAAAATCACCCTCCTTGATGGCGCCCTGAGGGCACTCGCTGAGGCAGGTGCCGCATGCAACGCAATCTGCTTCTGAAATCTTGTAAGCCATAATTCTGTGTTTGATTTGTAATGTCCTTCCAATGGCAGTCCGCAAAGGCGGATTGCGAATGCAAAGTTAATGTTATTCTGATGAAATGCAAAACCTCAATCCTACTTGGTAAAGACGGACAAAGGATATTTCTCCGAAATAACTTATATTTGCGGAGTACATAACCGCCACCAATGATTGAGGATTTCAGACTGAAAGTTTTCACCACTGTCGCTTCATGCGGGAGCTTCACCCTTGCGGCGAAGAAACTCGGCATAAGCCAGTCAGCCGTAAGCCAGAACATTGCCGAGCTCGAAAAGTCAGTGGGGGCGGAACTTTTTGTTCGCAGCCGCGGGAACATAGCACTGACCCCGGCAGGGAAGTCCTTCATTGAATATGCCGACAGGATCCTGTACTGGTACTCTTCAGCTTCCTCGCTCTTCTCCTCCGGGGAGGGAAGCGCACAACTGTCCCATGTCACGATTGCAGCCTGCAGCGCCACTGCCGACTGCCTGCTTTCCCCGGCCCTTGCACGGCTGCTGTCTGTCCTGCCTGGGCATTCCTTCAGCATCATCCCCCAGTCGGCTCCCGATGCCGACTGCAGGATCCATCTCTCGGTACATCAGGGTCAGATCCCTATCGGAGAATCCTCCACCATCATCCGCACCCTGCCGCCTTTGGCCCTATCGTCCTCTGATGACACCTCCCTTTTCAGGGTGACCTCTCCCGAGATGATTCCTCCAGGGTATTCACTGGCCTGCTGGTCGGGATATTCAAGCATGCTTCCTCCGGAACTGCGTGCCCGGGTCTGCCTGGAGTCGCCTTCCGTGCCGATGCTTACCGGGATGGCCGGCTATTCCCCGTCGGTCATCGCCCTTGCCCCGCTTCCGGGGATTCCAGAAGGCTTCGGGTCCGTGCCGCTTCAGCTGCCCTCCCTGGCTGCAGACCTGCATTTCAGCCCTTCTGAGGCCTTCTCGCGCAGCTCCGAGTGTCCCCTGTTGAAAGGGATTCTTCAAGATATTCGATAATTATTTTGCAAAATCTTTAAATAATTATTGCAAAACGTAAATTAATTAATATCTTTGCATCAAAACTCATCCGTTATGATTACTTGGTGGCAATCTCTCAGTACCCTGATGCAGGTCATGTGGGCAATTACCCTTTCTGCATCCTTGGTTTTCATTATTGAAACCGTCCTTACTTTTATCGGCGCAGGCGGGCATGACATTGATTTTGATGTCGATTCTGCCGGTGATGTCGATTTTTCCGGCGGTGACGGCAACTTCTCTGCAGATCCGTCGATGAATCTTCTGACATTCAGGAATTTCATCAATTTCTGCCTGGGTTTCGGCTGGTCTTTCGTGCTGCTTGCCGACACAATAGGATCCAGGGCGCTGCTGTTCTTTGTCTCCATTCTCATCGGCATCCTGCTTGTCGTGGCCGTCATGTGGATATTCACATGGCTGAGCAAAATGCAGCAGTCTGGCAACATCGACGTCTACAAGTCGGCCGTGGGATGCGAAGGGACCGTCTACCTGACAATCCCTGCAGGAAGAACCGGGGTCGGCAAAGTCCAGATTACAATCAACAACGCCATCCGTGAATATGATGCCCTCACCGACGGCGACTCTCTGCAGACAGGCGTCCCGATTACTGTGACCGAGGTCATCAATGACCACACCCTGGTTGTGGAATCTCTCAATCCGTCCATCATCTGAGACTGTCCGGAGACGGCTCCGGCAGTGACAGGAATCCCCCGAACCAATACTGACAACACAACTACATATTCATAAATTATGGGAATTGAAATCATTCTTATCATCGTAGTCGTTCTGTTCGTAACATTTGCGGCAGTCCTCAAACGCTACAAGCGTTGTCCTTCCGACAAGATCATGGTAATCTACGGCAAGACGGGAAAGAACAGAAGCGGTTCTATCTCTTCTGCAAGATGTGTCCATGGCGGCGCTTCATTCATCTGGCCTGTCTTCCAGGATTATGCATTCCTCGATCTCAAGCCTATCTCCATCGAGTGCAACCTTACCAATGCACTTTCAAAGCAGAACATCCGTGTGGATGTGCCTTGCCGCTTCACTGTCGGTATCTCCACCGAAGCCGACAGTATGACCAATGCGGCCGAGCGTCTTCTCGGCCTTTCCATCGACAACATCCAGAACATCGCTACCGACATCCTCTTCGGCCAGCTCCGTCTTGTCATTGCGACGATGGACATCGAGGAAATCAATGCCGACCGTGACAAGTTCCTTGCTGCTGTCAGCCAGAATGTCGAGGCAGAGCTCCGCAAAATCGGCCTGAAGCTCATCAATGTCAATGTCACCGACATCCGTGACGAGTCCGGCTACATCGAGGCTCTCGGAAAGGAGGCTGCAGCAAAGGCAATCAACGATGCCAAGAAGAGTGTCGCCGAGCAGAACCGTTTCGGTGAGATCGGAAAGGCTGAGGCCGACAGGGACAAGGACATCAGGATCGCCGAGACCCAGAGGGATACCCGTATCAAGACCGCTGCTGCCAATGCTTCTGCGGTACAGGGTGAGAACACCTCAAGGATTGACATCGCCAATTCCGATGCACAGCGTCGCGAGAAGGAGGCAGAGGCTTCCAGAATCGCTGTCGCCGCAGAAAAGGTCCAGGCTGCAAAGGCTCTCCAGGAGGCCTACCAGAGCGAGCGTGATGCCGAACTTGCCCGTGCCGAGAGGGAAAAGGCAACCCAGCATGCCAACATCGTGGTTCCTGCCCAGATCGACAAGGAAAGGCAGATCATCGAGGCTGAGGCTGAGGCCGAAAAGCTCCGCAGGACTGCACAGGGTGAGGCTGATGCCATCTATGCCAAGATGGAAGCCCAGGCACGCGGTACTCTTGAAGTTCTCTCGAAGCAGGCTGAAGGTTTCGGCCGCATGGTCAACTCCGCTGAAGGTGATGCCCAGAAGGCTGTCCTTATGCTCATCGCCGACAAACTTCCTGAACTTGTCAAGACTCAGGTCGAGGCTGTCAAGGGCATCAAGATCGACAAGGTTACCGTCTGGGACGGCAATGCTTCAAAGGACGGGAAGTCATCGACAGCCGGTTTCATCTCCGGTCTCATGGGTTCCGTTCCTCCTCTCCAGGATCTGTTCAAGATGGCAGGTCTCAATCTTCCTGACTATCTCGGCACTGCTGCCGCTGACAATCAGGAGCACATCCAGGAAGAGACACCCGAGAAGAAGTAAGC
>JBJFDD010000344.1:0-18187 GCA_051889815.1 Candidatus Cryptobacteroides sp.
CAGAAAGCTACTATGGCAACCAAAAGAATCAAGAAGGTCGATACTCCTATAGACGAAAGGGAAACCTTTGTCTCCCTCCAGAAGAATTTCGCTGATGCAGAAGTGAGCGTGCTTGACAGGCTCAAGACTCTCTACGCTCTCCAGAAGGCGGATTCGGACATCGACAAGATTTTCCAGTTGAGAGGAGAACTTCCTGCGGAGGTTGCTGCTCTTGAGGAGAAAATCGAATCGCTCAAGGCAGAGCAGGCCCAGCAGGAGGCTGTAATCGAGGCTTACAACGACACGATAGCCCAGAACAGGCAGAACATTCTGGAATGCGATGCCCAGATTGAAAAGTACCAGCATCAGCTTGAGACAATTTCCAACAGCCGCGAATACGATTCCATCAACAAGGAAATCGAGAATCAGGGCCTTCTCCGCCAGATTGCCCAGAAAACCATCAATGACACCAAGATTTCCATCGCTGCGAAGAGGGATGACATAGAGGATCTCAAGCATCACCTCCTGGTCGATGAGGAAGATCTCGTTGCCAAGAAAGAAGAGCTTGATACCATCGTCGAGTCAACTTCAAAGGAGGAAAAGAGGTTGACAGCCATCCGTGAGGCCTGCGCGGCAAAGATTGACGAAAGGACCATGAGCGCCTACAACCACATCCGTTCCAGTGTCCACAACCATCTTGCAGTGGTGACTGTCTATAACGAGGATTCCTGTGGTGGCTGTTTCAACACCATCACCCCGCAGCGTCTTGTCGATATCAAGTCCAACAGGAAGATTGTCATCTGCGAGCATTGCGGACGCATCATCGTCAATCCTGATTTTGATGCCGCCGGCGAGAATGAGAAATAGCGGATTACAGACTGCCAGAACAAGAACATCATACAGAGATGCCTGAGAAGCCTTCAAAAACTTCAAGGAAAAAGGCGCAGTCAGTCAATTTCGAAACACTTGGGCTTGAGATGGGAAACACTCCTCCTCAAGCTCTTGATGTTGAAGAGGCTGTCCTTGGTGCCATGCTGCTTGAGCCTTCCGTAGTCGATATGACTCTGGAAGAACTTACTGCAAACTGTTTCTACGATCCGAAGCACCGGCTGATCTTCGAAGCCATCTGTTCGCTTGTGACCGAACATTCTTCGGTGGACATCATCACAGTCAGCTCGAAACTCCGCAGCAAGGGTGACCTGGAAACGGTCGGAGGTTCCGTAGCCCTGGTTGAACTGTCCCAGAAAGTCGGAGCTGCAGCCCATGTCGAGTACTATGTCAAGATCCTGAAGCAGAAGGGTATCCAGAGGGATCTCATCTCCGCTTCCTATCAGATTCTCAAGGATGCCTATGATGACTCTGTAGTTGTGGACGACCTCATTGACGAGGCCCAGTCCAAAATCTATGATGTCATCCAGAGCAACCTGAAAAGGGATGTCCAGGATGTAGGCTCGGTCATCAATGAGGCGATGGAGGAAATCCAGAAGAACCAGACCAGCACCGGGCTGAGCGGAGTTCCTTCCGGTTTTCCTTCCCTGGACAGGATAACCCGAGGATGGCAGAAATCCGACCTTATCATCCTTGCCGCCCGTCCTTCCGTCGGAAAGACGGCCTTTGCGCTGAATCTTGCCAGGAATGCAGCTGTTGACCACCATGTCCCGGTCGCAATCTTCTCTCTTGAGATGTCCGCCCTCCAGCTTGTGATGCGTCTGATGACCACAGAGTCCGGCTTCGGAGCCGACAAACTCAAGGGTGGGACCAAGATAGAACCATATGAGTGGCCTGAACTTGAGCAGAGAATAGCAGCCCTGTCCAAGGCACCGCTGTACATCGATGACACTCCGAGCATTCCGCTGATGGAATTCCGGGCAAAGGTCAAACGCCTTGTAAAGTCCAAGGACGTCGGTCTGGTCATTGTGGACTACCTGCAGCTCATGCAGGGCCCGGCCGAACTCCGCGGTCTGCGTGAGCAGGAAGTCGCTGCAATCTCCCGTACCTTGAAGGCGACAGCCAAGGAACTCAATGTCCCGATCATCGCCCTTTCACAGCTTTCCCGAAATGCCGTCCAGCGTACCGGAGGCACAGGAAAGCCTCAGTTGAGCGACCTTCGTGAGTCCGGTTCAATCGAGCAGGATGCCGACATGGTGATATTCATTCACCGTCCTGATTTTGTTGGGCTCGGAGACTCTCCTGCCGGGAAGGAAACCACCCAGATCATTATCGCAAAGCACCGAAACGGAGAAGTCTGCGACCTGGATATGCTGTTCAAGGCTGACCAGGTGCGTTTTGTGGAGCCGGGTGATTCGCTCACTGCCCAGGCAGAGAACATGATCGGCATGGAATCCGCCATGAACAATGATTTCGAAGCGAATTCCGCTTTTGACAATTCTCCGTTCTGAATATGAAGGTTCTCCGTAAAGCACTTGCATTCACGGCCGTCTGCATCCATCTGGCCATCCTCCCCCTGTCGGCTGGAGGAAGTTCGAAGTGCCTTCCGTCGAAGAACCTGAAGGAAACCGGACCGGTCTTCCGGGGCGGTGAGAGCCTTACTTTTGCTGTCAACTACAAATGGGGGCTCATCAATGCCGACATTGCAAAGGCGACAGTCCGGATTGACACGACCATCCTGAATGGAGTTCCGGTCTTCCATGCTTCGATGTTTGCCTGCACCCAGAAGATCTATGACTCGATGTTCTCCGTCAGGGAACAGCTGGACTCCTGGTTCACCAGGGACGCCCTGGTGCCGATGAAGTTCACCAGGACTGCGAAGGAAGGCAGCTACACCTGCTCGAACAGGTATTCATATTCATGGAACAGCCCCCAGCCTCACATCAAGGCTGCCCTGAACAATTCCCGCAAGGGTGACTTCTATGCCGAAATACCTCTGGATGATTGTACTTTCGACCTTCCGCTGCTTCTTTGCATGCTCCGGAACATCGATGCTTCCTCCCTGGCTGTGGGAGGCCGTTATCCGATGACCTTCGCCGTGGACGATGATGTCTATCATCTGCATTTCATCTATTACGGAAAGGAAGACAGGAAGGTCTCCGGTCTGGGTACCGTCAGTTGCCACAAGTTCGGATTCCAGGTTGTCGCAGGCGAAGTCTTCGCCGAAGGGGCTGACCTTTTCGCCTGGTTCTCCGATGACGGGAATTTCATCCCGGTCCTGTTCTCCGCACCTTTGAAGATAGGTCAGGTCAATGGCCGTCTCCAGATGTACAGCGGTCTTTCGCATGAATTCACTTCTTTGAAAAAGAAATAGATGGCTTCCGATACCATTTCACATAAGGGCACTGTTGCCGAAATCTCCGGCGGGAAGGCGAAAGTGAATGTCATCTCCACCTCGGCCTGTGCCACCTGTCATGCAGCCGCTCTTTGCGGTTCCGGGGAAAGTGCCATAAAAACAATCGAGGCCACCATCCTCCCGGGGCAGTCTTTCAGTGTGGGCCAGGAGGTAATTGTAAGCTATTCAAGGAAACTAGGCCTGAAGGCCGTACTGCTTTCTTATGTCGCCCCCTTGATACTATTATTGATTATTGTATTATTTTTGTCTCCGGTTATCGGGTCGGAACTTGTCACCGGTCTTGCCGGATTGGGCGGAGTGGCACTCTGGTATCTGGCGCTTTACTTTTTCAGGGATGCCCTGAAGGGGGAATATGTGTTCGTCATGACACCCGTAACTGAAATAGATTGAAACTACAAATAACTTTTTATGACTACTACAATCATCCTTACCGCAGCAATCATAACAGGCCTCGGACTGTTGCTTGCCGTGGCATTGTATCTTGTGGCCCAGCGCTTCAAGGTTGAGGAGGATCCCCGTATCGGGCAGGTGGAGAAGGCGATGCCGGGCGCCAATTGCGGCGGCTGCGGGTTTGCCGGCTGCCATGCGTTCGCCGAGGCGGCGGTAAAGGCATCCGGTCTTGATGAAATCTTCTGCCCTGTCGGAGGCAACCAGACCATGAAGCAGGTCGCCTCCATCCTTGGCTATGAAGCGAGGGAGAAGGCCCCGATGGTCGCAGTGATCCGTTGCGCCGGCACCTGTGAAGCAAGGCCCGTCGTCAATGAATATGACGGAGTCTCATCCTGCAAGGTGAAAGCGGCACTCTATTCCGGCGATACCCTCTGCCGCTTCGGCTGCCTGGGTTGCGGCGACTGTGTTGCCGCCTGCTCCTTCGGTGCAATAAAGATGGATCCGCAGACAGGCCTGCCAGCTTTCGACGAAAGCAGTTGTACCGGTTGCGGCTCCTGTGTGAAGGCCTGTCCAAGGGGTCTCATTGAACTTAGGGCAAAGGGACCGAGAGGAATGAGGGTCTATGTCTCCTGCCGCAACAAGGAGAAGGGACCTTCCGTCAAGAAGGCCTGCAGTGCAGCCTGTATCGGATGCGGAATCTGCGAAAAGACCTGCACCCACGATGCCGTCAAGGTTGTGGACAATGTGGCGTACATCGACTACTCCAAGTGCAAGCTCTGCCGTGAATGTGAGGCCATGTGCCCTACCGGAGCCATCCACGCCGTCAACTTCCCGAAGCCACTTGACAAGGACGCCGTCAAGGCCCGTGTCCAGGAAAGACAGAAGAAGGCCCGCGAGGCGGCTGCTGCAGCAAAGGCTGAAATCCAAATGAAGGAGGTACAAAGCAATGGCTAGAAGAACGTTTTCAATAGGCGGAGTCCATCCGGCCGATTCAAAGATTTCCCGCGAATGCCGGATTGAAGCGCTTCCGCTTCCTCCGGTCGCCTACATCTCTGTAGCCCAGCACATCGGTGCTCCGGCTGTCCCTGTTGTCGCCCCCGGCGACAAGGTGAAAGTCGGTCAGGTGATTGCTGAACCGGGCGGCTTCATGTCGGCGTACATCCATTCCTCGGTGTCCGGGACAGTCAAGTCCATCGGTCCCCGCAAGGATCTCGCCGGCAATCTGCAGACCTATGTCGAGATTGCAGTTGCGGGTGATGAGTGGCTGGAGACCATCGACAGGAGCGAGGATCTTGTCACCGACATCCCCGAGGATCCGAAATCAATAATCGAAAAAATCAAGCTCGGGGGAGTTGTAGGTCTCGGAGGCGCTACCTTCCCTACCCACGTTAAACTTTCACCTCCTCCTGGCAAGAAGTGCGAGATGCTGATAATCAACGGATGCGAGTGTGAACCGTACCTTACCTCCGACTTTCGTACCCTTCTCGAGAAGGGAGCGCAGGTCATAGTCGGTACTGCAATCATCAAGCAGGCCCTCGGTGTCCCTTCCGCGACGATTGCCATCGAGGACAACAAGCCGGAAGCGATAGAGCACATCGGAAGCCTACTGGAAAGCCTCAAGGCCAAGTCAGGCAAGTTCGCCGGCATTGAAGTGATGCCTCTGATGAAGAAGTATCCGGAAGGCGGAGAAAAGCAGCTTATCGATGCCGTCATGCGCCGTCAGGTCAAGTCCGGCGGACTTCCTATCGATGTAGGGGCGGTCGTGCAGAATGTCGCCACAGCCCTTGCCGTCTATGATGCCGTCCAGAAGAACAAGCCTCTGATAGACAACTCTGTTACTGTTACCGGAGAGTGTTTCGAACATCAGGCCAATCTTCTTGTAAGGGTTGGAACCCCTCTGAAGTTCATCATTGACTATCTGGGAGGCATGCCTGCCGATGCGGCGAAGGTCGTAAGCGGCGGCCCCATGATGGGAAAGGCAATCTCGAATCTTGATGCGGCCACGCTCAAGGGTACCGGAGCCCTGCTTTTCCTCACGGAGGCACAGACAAGGCGAAAGCCTGAAGGCAACTGTATCCGCTGCGGGAAATGCGCTGATGCCTGCCCTATGGGTCTGGAACCGTTCCTGCTGAACCGTCTTTACAAGGCCGGTGACACCGGGGCCCTTGAAGAGAATGCTGTACAGGACTGCATCCAGTGTGGCTGCTGCCTGTACAGCTGCCCGGCATACATCCCGCTTCTTGACAACATCAGCATGGCAAGAGGCCAGGTCATGGGAATATTGAAAGCCCGTGCCTCTGCTGCCCGCGCCGCTGCCGAAGCACAGAAATCAAACAAATAATGAATATGGACAGATTACTGGTTTCACCATCTCCCCACATCCATTCGAAGACTTCCACGAAGTCTCTGATGAGGGACGTTGTGATCGCTCTTCTGCCTGCCGTGATTGTCTCCGTGGTGTTCTACGGCTGGAAAGAACTGCTGGTCCTCTCGGTGAGTGTGCTGTCATGCATCCTGCTTGAATCACTCATCACAAGATACATGCTCCGCAGGAGCGATACCATCTGCGACTGGTCAGCTGCCGTCACAGGTGTCCTGCTTGCCCTGAACCTGCCTCCTACCACTCCCTGGTGGGTTGTGCTGATCGGGGCCGTCGTGGCAATCGGAGTCGCCAAGATGACTTTCGGAGGCCTCGGACAGAATGTCTTCAATCCTGCCCTTGTTGGCCGAGTCTTCCTTCTCATCTCCTTCCCGACCTACATGACCCATTGGGAGACTCCCCAGGGCCTTTTCGGCCTGGATGCGGTGACGGGTGCCACCCCTCTGGGAGCAATCAAGGAAGGTCTGATGCAGGGCGGCGATGTCGCAGGGATAATGGCAGAACACGGCTACACATATTCACAGATGCTGTTTGCCAACCTGGGCGGTTCCGCCGGTGAGATTTCCGCCATCGCCCTGCTGGCAGGTTTTGTCTATCTGCTTGTCCGCAAGGTCATCAAGCCTTGGATCACACTCTCCGTGCTGGGTACAGTCGCTTTGGTTTCTCTCATCTTCTCGCTGATAGATCCTTCCCAGTTCACGGGGCCTCTATTCAATCTCCTTTCCGGAGGTATGATTCTCGGAGCCTGCTTCATGGCTACCGACTATGTCACATCGCCGATGAGTACCAAAGGCGGGATCGTCTTTGGCGTCGGAATCGGCTTCATTACACTGATGATCAGGTATTTCGGGGCCTATCCCGAGGGAATGAGCTTCGCCATCCTCATCATGAACGCGACTGTTCCTCTTCTGAACAGATGGTTCCACCAGAAAAAGTACGGGAGGGCTTAGGAATATGGCAATGAAATCAAATCTTCTGAATATGGCACTTTGCCTCTCGCTTGTCTGCCTTGTCTGCTCCGGACTGCTCGGTGGGGTCTATGCACTGACTGCCGAACCTATCGCAAGGACCGAAGCGGAGAATCTCAAGTCTTCGATTGCCCGGGTGCTTCCCGATGGCGGAGAAATCTCCGATGCAATGCCTCTGGAGGTGGGCGGCCAGCCTTCTGAATATTATGTCAGCCGCAACGGTGAGGATGTTCTCGCCTATGCCGTCAAGTCAACCGTCGTAGGTTTCGGCGGTCCGCTTGTCCTGATGGTAGGCATAACCCCCGACGGCTGCATATTCAACACTTCCGTTCTTTCGCACAACGAGACTCCGGGACTGGGCGCCAAGTGCGTGTCAGATGTCCGTTTCATGGAGCAGTTCAAGGGCTTCGACACGAAGACCAAGGTCCTCTCTGTCAAGAAAGACGGAGGCGATGTGGACGCCATCACTGCTTCGACCATCACCTCGAGGGCATATTCGCTTGCTGTAAGCAATGCTGTAAAGGCTCTCGGAAACATCATAGGAGAATAGGCTATGGCAAAAGACAGACTGAATATTTTCACAAAAGGCTTCCTGAAGGAGAATCCTACTTTCGTGCTTCTCCTGGGAATGTGCCCTACCCTCGCAACCACTACATCCGCCATCAACGGACTGAGCATGGGACTTGCCACTCTTTTCGTGCTGATGCTTTCCAATGTGGTGATTTCTGCGATCGCTCCTCTGGTTCCGGACAAGGTGCACATCCCGGTGTACATTGTCGTCATCGCTACCTTCGTCACGATTCTCCAGTTCGTGATGCAAGCCTTCACTCCTGACATGTACAAGACTCTGGGACTCTTCATCCCGCTGATTGTGGTCAACTGCATCGTGCTGGGACGAGCCGAGGCCTTTGCCTCAAAGAACGGTATCCTGGACTCCCTGCTCGACGGTTTGGGAATCGGACTGGGTTTCACTGTTTCGCTTACTGTCATCGGCATCGTCCGCGAGATTCTCGGAAGCGGCTCCATCTTCGGATGGAAATTCCTTGCGGGGGACGGGATGCTGGTCTTTGTGATGGCTCCCGGCGCATTCCTCGCCCTGGGCTACCTGATGGTACTATTCAACAAAATCGCAAAAAAGAACTAGTCCATGGAATTCTTTCTTATCATCATTTCGGCGATTTTCGTCAACAATATCATGCTCTCCCAGTTCCTCGGGACCTGTCCTTTCCTGGGAGTGTCCAACAAGATTTCCACAGCTACAGGAATGGCCGGTGCCGTCTGCTTCGTCATCACTCTGGCTACCCTTGTTACCTATCTCATCAACAAGTACCTCCTTGTGGCCTTCTCCCTGGAGTTCCTGCAGACGATTGCCTTCATCCTGGTGATTGCCGCCCTGGTGCAGATGGTCGAGATTGTGCTGAAGAAGATCAGCCCATCCCTGTATCAGGCTCTCGGAATATTCCTTCCCCTGATTACCACCAACTGCGCCGTGCTCGGTGTCGCCCTGAATGTCTGCACCAAGGAGTTTACTTTCGGAAGCGTAGCCGCACATGCCCTCAACCTGGGAGAATCGATGGTCTATGCCTTTGCCACCGCCGTCGGTTATGGAATGGCGCTGATACTCTTCGCCGGTCTCCGCGAACACCTGGAACTGAATTCTGTTCCGAAAGCATTCAAAGGTGTTCCGATTGCTCTTGTCACCTGCGGTATCCTTGCGATGGCGTTCATGGGATTTTCCGGTATGGTTTGATATTTGCAGGTCCGGTATCCATTGTGATCCGTTTTATGAGAATTTTTTGACAGTATTACCTAATCAATAATTAAATGAGAAGAACAATCGCAGCAATTGTCGCCATTCTTGGCTTGACTTTCATCGCTTCCGCACAGCCTAAGGCTGTCGGTGTGCGTATCGGCAACGGTATCGATCTCAGTTACGAGCACATTCTCGGAGGCCTCAACTTCCTTGAGTTTGAGGGAGGTCTTGACGGCTACAAGGACAACAACCTCCATGTTGACGGTGTCTACAACTTCATGATTGCGACACCTGACTGGACTTCAGCAGGTTCCTGGGGGTTCTACGGCGGTCCCGGAGTAGGGCTCGCTCTTGTCAACATTCCTGATTCCGATGGGGCTTCGGTGTTCGCAGGTGTTGTCGGCAATCTCGGACTGGAATACACTTTCAACATCCCTCTCCAGATTTCGCTCGACATCCGTCCGCGCCTGATGTTCGGCAACAACAACGTCTGGACTGACGGTATCTTCTCCTTCGGTCTTGGCGTCCGTTATGCCTTCTAGATCCAGATTTATCTGACTTTCCGGCCGACTCACAGTGAGCCGGCTTTTTTTCGTTTTGCATATTCCCGCCTTTTTTCTATTTTCGCGGGAAATGAAACCTTTTGTGAAGACAATCCTCTCAATCCTTGCGGCGTCGGTGCTCCTGCCGGTGCTGATTACTTCGTGCTCCCTGGAACCTTCGGCTGCGAAGTACCTCGGTCCGCGCTTCAGCACCCTGACCGTGCAGACTACCGAGCACACTGCCAGCCTTTCCTGCAAAATTGACATTGCGAGCATCCGCCAGGTCAGTTCCTTCGGCTTTCTGGTAGGGGAGGATCCTTCGGCGATGGAGCCGCATACCGTCGGCTCCGAGGCTTCAGCCATGACACTGACTCTCAAGGGTCTTGCTTCAGGCCGCGCGTACTACTGCCAGGCCTTCGTCAAGGGCTCAGGCTACGAGTACTGCAGCGACCTGCAGTCCTTCCGTACCGAGGACTCGTACGAGGCTGAAGTGGTCTTCAAGGACAAGGCGTTCAGGGAATATGCCCTCGGGCAATTCGATCTCAACCGGGACGGGATTGTCACTGACCTGGAGGCCGGCTATGTCACTTCCATAGACATCGACACGAGGAAGATTCCGGTCTCGACCTCACTTCAGACCTTTCAGCCTTTGTGAATCTTGTTTCCCTGCGCTGTGCTGCGGATTATCCGTCCGACTCGATTTCCGGAGAACTGCAGAGGGTCGACCTTTCCTCAAATCTTCGCCTCCAGACTCTGGACCTTTCTTCCAACAAGCTGATGTCGGTGGTTTTCCCGGCCAGCCCTGATTTGTACAAGGTCAATCTCTCTTACAACAGCCTGGGCGAGCTGAACTTCCCGGAGGGGAACAGGATCGAGGATCTTTCCGTGCAGTCCAATCCGAATCTTCGCCGTCTTGACCTGCCGTCCTTGCCGGAATTGAAATATCTCAACCGTGAAGAAACCCCGCTTGTCGATCTTGATTTCTCCGGATGCCCCAAACTGACGAAGTACGTGGCGTACAATGACAAGATTGTCGAGGAATATGATTTCTCCCACAACCCTCATTGAAGACTCTCAGTTCGCGCTGGTCAAGCAACCTCTCCAAGGTTGACATTACCGGATGCCATCTCCTGGAGATGGTGGTGTTGTCCGGGATGCGTACCTGTCCCCCGGATCTCAGCGGTTGCCCGCACCTGAGAGACTGCTGGATTGAATGTAACAGCCAGATCACCGAGTTTGATCCGACACCGTTCCCGGAGTTGGCCTCTCTTTTTATCCACTACACTTCCATCACCTCTCTGGACGTCAGCAAGAATCGGAATCTGGGCAGTCTTAGTGTGAACCACACCGGTATCACAGAACTGGATCTTTCATACAATCCGGAGCTCTGGGCCCTTGACATAAGCGAAACCCCGATCCGGAAAATCGACCTCAGCCACAACCTGAAGCTGATTGAATTCAGAGCGGCGAACTGCCCGAAACTTGACACGGTCTTTGTCGCGAAAAGCCAGGTCATTCCACACGTCACCGACCAGCGCGACGAAAAATACATCCCTTCCGGGACCAGAATCATCGAAGTTGAATAGGCAGCCGTCAGGCAGGTATGCCACCCTTCCGGATGATTTCCTCAGTTACCTCCTCGAAGATGCGGAGTGCCTTGTTGCCATGGCGTTCGGATAAGGCTGCAATCACCGCAGCAAGCAGAAGAATGACCATCACCATCACCCAGAGCCGTCCCCATTGGGGCGAGAGGGCTTTCCTGACTTGGGCTACACTCTGGAAGCGGTCCCGGGCCGAGAGTTTCGTACATTTGGCAGCGACTCGTTTCATCTCTCCGGAGCATGGAAGCATCGAAATCATAACTCCCAGGGAATAGATGTCGGAACGGAAGTCCGCCTTGCCCTCGGCAATCACTTCCGGGGCGCAGAAGCCTTTTGTGCCTGCTGCCCCTTTCATTATTATCCAGCTGTCGTTGTCTTCCAGGCCCAGATCCAGCAGCTTCGCGTGACGGCCGTTTCCGGTCAGGATGACATTGGCGGGCTTGATGTCCCGGTGGATGATCTGGCGCCTGTGGAGGTAGTCGATTGCGTCGCACAGTTCGCAGACGATTCTCCTGGCCGTCGGAATGTCCAGACTCTGCCGGGCTATAGCACTCTCAAGGGTGTCTCCGTCAATCCACTCCATCTCGATGTAGTTCCCGAGTTCTTCGCAGGAGGACCAGGCAATGGTCCGGCATATTCCCGGATGGTCCAGGGTGGAGCCGATTTCATATTCCTTCCTGAGGAAACCTTCGTAGACGGGATTGCCCCGATAGCTGCTTTTCAGGGCCTTGCGTACCACGATCCTGCCTCTGTCCGCAAGGCGCCAAAGTTCCGTGAACCCGCTCTCCGAGCTGTGGATGAGGGTCGGAATCCGGTAGGTTTTCTGGTCTTGCGGACAGTTGGTCTCGCAGATGTAGCTGGAAGATTGGTCCATCGGCATTCTTTTGCGCAAAATTAAGTTATTTTTGCTACATTTGGGCAAAATGATGAAAAGAACCCTTTCTACCATACTCCTTCTTTTTGCGGGTCTTCTTGCCTCTGCGCAGAGCATCCGCGAACTCGAGACAGATCCTTCTGTCCTGGTCGTGACCGGTTCGGCCGCGTCGTTGGATGAGGCGGACAGCATCGCTCTTTCGGCAATGGCCGGGAGGCTTGCTCCCGTGCTGGTGGTCCGCAAGGATCTTTCATCGGCACAGAAGTCTGCCCTGATGCAGACTTTCTTCAGCGACATCTACGAGGTCAGCCGCCGAGTGGTGGAGAAGAAGGGAAACTCGCTGATTGTGGGGAGGTATATTCCCTGGGCGGATGCCGGCAAGGTTACTGCTGCCCGTATGGAAAGGATCGCTTCGCTGCTTTCCGCTGCCGAGAAGTCGGACAATGACAAGGATGCCTTCGACTACTACACCATAGCTGTCTCCCTGCTGAACGGACTTCCGGATCCCGAGTCGATGAAGTACAGGACAGCGGGTGGGGAGGATGTTTCTGCACTCGCTTTCGTACGGGACAAGGTCGCTTCCCTTTCCAGACGCTATTCGGTGGAGCATTTTTCGATTGAAGTTCCGACCTATCTTTCGAGGGAAATTGCCAGGATCGATGCCGCCCTGTCTCCGGAAAGGACTGTCAAGGCTCCGGTGAATCTTGGCAGGAAGGCGGAAGAAAAGCCGAAGGTGACAATTCTCAGCGACACGGTCTACCGCTCGACTCAGAGCAGGATTCTGGTGGACCATCAGAAGAATTATCATCCCGACACGACTTTCGTGATTGTCAAGTATGAACTGCCGCAATCCGTTGCGCCGGGGAACCTGCAGGAAGGAACTTCTTCCGATGCTTCATCCAGTACCGGAGCGGCAAGTGTCAAGTCTGTCCGTGAACCTAAGGTCAGGGAGAGGAAGATGAAGGAACCGAAAGCCGCCAGAGAGAGGAAACCTGCCTCCTTTCAGTATCTGATGCTTGCGGATGTCGGCATTTCGGGGCTTCGGACCAGGAACGCATCCGACCTTTTCACCGCCGGTCTGACTTTCGGAATCCAGCCGGTTGAGCGTCCTGTCGGTATCTATGTGTCGTTACTCTCGGATTTCAACGGTCTTCAGACGACGTCTTCCTGCTCAAGCAACGGGATCTTTGTCGACGGCGGTTCCCAGATCTGGACAACCGGCGAGAGCGCGCACTCACAGATTCTTGCTGTCGGAGGTGCCCTCGTACGGACCTTCCCGTGGCTGTCTTTCTATGCCGGTGCGGCTACGGCAACCGCATCCTTGCCTGGGAGGATGCCAACGGGGACTGGCTGAAGGTTGAGGACTATTCTTTCAACGGGGTGGCACTGGATCTGGGTGCAATGATAAATGCCGGTCCGATTGTGCTCTCGGCCGGCATCAGTTCAATCAATCTGAAGTACATCGACTTCAGGATGGGTCTAGGATTCAGATTCTAGCGCTCGATAGTCGCGTCGCGGTCAGGTCCGAGGGAGATGATGCTGATCGGGACCTTGAGGTAATCTTCCATAAATTTTATGTAGCTTCTGAAGGCCTGCGGCAGGTCTTCTTCCTTGCGGATGCCGGAAAGGTCAGCTTTCCATCCAGGGAATTCGGTGTAGACAGGCACGACCTTGTCTGCGATGTCGAACGGCAGCTGGGAAGTCCTGCGGCCGTTGACTTCGTACTCGGTGCAGACCTTGATTGTCTCGAAATCGTCCAGACAGTCGGACTTCATCATTATGAGGTCCGTAACTCCGTTGAGCATGACTGTGTACCTGAGCGCGACGAGGTCAAGCCATCCGCAGCGCCTCGGCCTTCCTGTGACGGCGCCATATTCATGCCCTACCTGACGTAGTCTTTCCCCTGTCTCGTCGAACAGCTCTGTCGGGAAAGGTCCGCTGCCCACGCGGGTGCAGTAGGCTTTGAATATTCCGAAGACCCTTCCGATTCTGGATGGAGATACTCCGAGTCCTGTGCAGGCTCCGCCCACTGTCGTTGAGGATGAGGTGACGAAAGGGTAGGAACCGTAGTCGATGTCCAGCATCGAGCCCTGGGCGCCTTCTGCCAGCATCGGCTCCCGGTCGAGCCAGTCGTTGACGAAGAACTCGCAGTCCACGAGTTTGAATCCCTTGACGAACTCAAGGGCCTCCATCCACTCCTTTTCGCCATGGTCCGGGTCGCATTCGAAGTTCAGGTCCCGGATCTGCTGGATATGACGTTTCTTGAGCTTTTCGAATTTCTCCCGGAAGTCAGGGGAGAGGATGTCTCCGATTCTCAGGCCGTTCCTGCTGATCTTGTCAGTGTAGGTCGGACCGATGCCCTTCAGGGTCGAACCGATCTTGCCCTTGCCGGCGGCAGCTTCGTTGGCAGCGTCGAGCAGCCTGTGGGTAGGAAGGATCAGACTGGCCTTCTTCGAGATGACAATCTTTTCCTTCGGGTCGATTCCCATCTTTGAGATGTTGCCGCATTCCTCGCGGAAAGTCACGGGGTCGAAGACGACGCCATTGCCGATGATGTTGGTGGAGCCTTCACGGAATATTCCGGAAGGAATGCTTCTTACCACGAAGCTGTGGCCTTCGAAGTGGAGGGAATGGCCGGCGTTCGGCCCTCCCTGGAATCTTGCCACTGCCGGATAGCGGCCGGCAAGCACATCCACAATCTTTCCTTTGCCCTCGTCTCCCCATTGGAGTCCGAGTACCACGTCAAGTTTTGAACTCATTATCTATTGTCGTTTTTTGTTTTTTCTCAGAAAGGAAGGTCATCGGTCGGGTTGTCCAGGTCTGGTGATGGTGCTGAATAGCCGGCGGCAGGCGCCATTCCGCTCTGGAATGCCGGCGAACTCTGGGCTGCCGGAGCGTTCTGGACTGGACGGGCAGCGGGTGCCTGGGAAGCCGAACCCTGGATCTCGGAAGCCGGATTGTCGCTCTTCTTTCCGAGCAACTGGATGTTGTCGACGGTGACCTCGGTCGTGTAGCGCTTCTGCCCGGACTGGTCTGTCCAGGACCTTGTCCTCAACTTGCCTTCGATGAACACCTGGCTGCCCTTGTGGATGTATTTCTCGGCAAGGTCTGCGGAATTCCTCCAGGCGACGATGTTGTGCCATTCGGTGTTCTCACGGATTTCTCCGTTGCGGTCACGATAGCGTTCCGTGGTAGCAAGGGTGAAGGTGGCGACCTTCGTGGTGCTTCCCCCCTGTGCTCCTCCATCAAGGTAACGTACTTCCGGGTCTTTTCCAACGTTACCGATCAGCATTACTTTGTTCAGTGACATGTTCTTAAAGTTTTCTGGTTTTGAATTATTGTTCTTGCCGCTGCAGGAACCGTCTCCTGTACCGGACAAAAGCCATGCAATTTAGACAAATTGCTGAAGTTTCGCAAGTAGCTTTCCCTACTTCTGCGCCTCTTCCATCGCACGGAGGTCCGGCTGGATGCCTGTCATCAGGGAATATCCTGTCAGGGCCTGGGCCAGGAGCCATTTCCTGCCTTCGATGTAGATTGCGTCAGCAGAAATCATCTTGATTCTTTCCTCTTCCCCGAACGATGGATTCTTGTAGTTGGCTTCGAGGATGACCTTCCCGTGTCCGGAATCCCTGACAGCGTAGTCGTCGGCGGACAGTTCCGGGATTTCCTCCAGGGCGGCAGGCAGGGTGTAGATGACAAGGTCGCATTCCTTGACGGCTTCCTTGAAATCGGTCAGCGGGTCCACGATGAAACCGTACTCGGGCAGTTCCTCCGCGATGGCCTGGGCTTTCTCCTGTGTCCTGTTCATCAGCACGGTCGCGAATCCCATCTCGGCTGCAGCCACAGCGGCAGCCCTTCCGGCACCACCGCAACCGACAATCAGCGCCTGTGGCTCCCTGGTGAAGGTCCTTTGGATGCACGCACGGAAGAACTGGTGGATCTTGATGAAGAATCTTTCCCCGTACTCTTTCAGGAATTCTTTGGTAATTCCCGGATAGTATGCCTCAGCCACGGCAACTATGATGCCCGTGAAGTCAGAATTGTGAGCCTCGATTCCCTTTCCGGTCTTGACCAGCAGGTTCGTTGCTCCAATCTTCGCGGCAGGCCCTGAAATGCTGCCTTTCCCTTCCTTCGCGAGGGCTAGAACCTTGGCGAAAGCCTTTTCCTTGAAAGGAGCCGTCACGTTGGCAGCTTTGTAGCCAGAAAGGAATCTTGAATATGATGACTCGAAGTCGCTGCCTTCGATAAGGTCGTAGGCGAAAGGACTTCCGTCTTCCTGTGTTTTGCCTGAATATGCAGCCCTGAACAGTGCAGGACTGCCTGAGGTTTTGATAGGATCGCCGATGAGGCCGAATCTGTCCATTTCGTGTTGCTGCTTCTTTATTGTCTTTGTCTCAGGGCTTCGAACAGAAGGATGGCGGCGGACACCGAAACGTTCAGCGAATCCAGCCTTCCGAGCATCGGAATCCGGATGTGGGCGTCGGCGGCCTCCCGCCATGTGTCGGACAGCCCTGTGGATTCCGTACCCATGACGATTGCCGTCGGTCCTGTCATGTCCGTGTCGTAGTAGAGTTCCGAGTCCTGGAGCTGTGCAGTAAGGACGCGGATTCCATTTCCTTTGAGCCAGGCGATTGTCTCTTCGGTTGAGGCTGCCGCTACCTGGAGAGTGAACACCGCTCCGATGCTTGCCCGGATGAGGTTCGGATTGTAGAGGTCGGTAAGCGGGTCGCAGATGATGACTGCGTCAGCGGCAGCTGCGTCGGCGCTCCTCAGTACGGCTCCGAGATTCCCCGGCTTCTCGACGCTTTCAAGCACGATGACCACCGGATTGGCTCCGAGATGCAGGTCTTCAAGAGTGCGTTCCCTGTACCGGATTTCGGCGATGACTCCCTCTGTGCCGCCCCTGTAGGCAAGCCTGTCATAGATTTCTGCAGGAACCAGGACCAGTCCCACGTCACAGTTGACCTTCCGGGCAAGAACCGCAATCTCTTCCGCTTCCTTCTCCGGCATGATCTCCGTGCAGATGAAAAGGGTGTAGGGGATGAATCCCGCCTCGAGGCAGTGCTTCAGTTCGCGTTTCCCTTACACCACGAAGAGACCTTCCCGCTTTCTTGCACGGGATTTCTCCTGAAGTTCCAGAAGTCCCTTTATCTTGGGATTCCGGACGGAAGTGACGGTCTCTGCCCCAAACATAGCGTCTCTATTCTGAAGCCTTCACAATCTTCTCGGGACGCATCTGGGGGAAGAAGAGAACATCCTGGATGGTGGTCTGTCCTGTCATGAACATGGTGAGCCTGTCGATGCCCATTCCGAGGCCGGAGGTAGGCGGCATGCCATATTCAAGAGCCCTGACGAAGTCGTAGTCGATGAACATCGCCTCGTCGTCGCCCTTGCTCTTGAGCCTTGCCTGCTCCTCGAACCTCTCGAGCTGGTCGATAGGGTCATTAAGCTCTGAATAGGCGTTTGCGAGTTCCTTGCCGCAGACGAAGAGCTCGAAGCGTTCGGTGAGGGTGTCGTCGTCGCGGTGCCTCTTGGTCAGTGGCGACATCTCGACAGGGTAGTCGGTGATGAAAGTCGGCTCGATGAGCTTGTCCTCCGCATAGGCACCGAAGATGGCATCGATGAGCTTGCCTTTGCCCATTGAAGGATCGGTCTCGACTCCAAGCTTCTTGCAGGTTTCCCTGAGCTGCTCCTCATCCATGCCCTTGACATCGACACCGGCATATTCCTTGATTGCCTCGAGAATCGGCAGCCTGCGGTAGCCGGCCTTGAAGTCGATGGTGTGCTCCCCGATGGTCACAGTGGTTTTCCCGTGCAGCTTGAGGGCAATCTTCTCGAGCATCTTCTCGACGAACTCCATCATCCACTTGTAGTCCTTGTAGGCAACGTAGATCTCCATACAGGTGAACTCAGGGTTGTGGGTCTTGTCCATCCCCTCGTTGCGGAAATCCTTTGCGAACTCATAGACTCCGGAGAATCCTCCCACGATGAGCCTCTTGAGGTAGAGTTCGTTGGCGATTCTCATGTAGAGATCGATGTCCAGGGCATTGTGGTGGGTGATGAAAGGACGGGCTGCGGCTCCTCCCGGAATGCTCTGGAGGATAGGGGTTTCAACCTCGAGACAGCCGGCCTCGTTGAAATATTCCCTCATCGTGGCGATGATCTGCGCTCTCTTGACGAAGGTGTCCTTGACGTGCGGGTTGACAATCAGGTCAACATACCTCTGGCGGTAGCGCAGCTCCGGGTCGGAGAATGCGTCAAAGATCTTGCCGTCCTGCTCCTTGACGATAGGAAGCACCCTGAGGGACTTGCTGAGGAGAGTGAGTTCCTTTGCATGGACGGAAAGCTGTCCTGTCTGGGTGATGAATGCGAATCCCTTGATTCCGACGATGTCTC
>JBJFDD010000345.1:0-4850 GCA_051889815.1 Candidatus Cryptobacteroides sp.
TGTGGGGGTCCTCAACACCTGCGGATTCATCGGTGACGCGAAGGAAGAGTCTGTCAACGCCATCCTCCAGGCTGTCCGCAGGAAGTCTGAAGGCGATGTCGGCAGGATTTTCGTCTTCGGTTGTCTTTCCCAGAGGTACATGTCTGTCCTTCAGGAAGAGATTCCCGAGGTTGACGGCTGGTTCGGGGCCAGGGACATCAGTCCACTCGTCAAGGCCCTGGGCTGCAGGAGTGTCGGCCGCCCGTCCCGGCATATTCAGGAAAAACTCCCTTATGCCTATCTCAAGATTTCCGAAGGCTGCGACAGGCGCTGCTCCTATTGCGCGATACCTTTCATCCGTGGTGCCCACAAGTCTGTCCCGGTTGAAGACCTTGTCAAGGAGGCCGGGGAACTTGCTGCCTCCGGAGTCGGGGAACTGATCCTGATTGCCCAGGACACAACCTATTACGGGCTGGACCTTTACCACGAGCATGCTCTTGCCCGCCTGATAAGGGAACTGTCCGCGGTTGAGGGAATCGAATGGATCCGGATACACTATTCCTATCCGGCCGATTTCCCGGAGGACGTCCTGGATGAAATGGCTCGCAATCCGAAAGTCTGCAAGTACCTTGATATCCCGCTGCAGCATATTTCCGACAAGGTCCTTTCCATGATGCACCGTCAGGTTGACGGGGCCTGGACAAGGTCGCTTGTGGCAACCCTGCGTGAACGGGTTCCAGGGGTCGTCCTCAGGACTACAATGATTGTCGGTCATCCCGGAGAGTACAAAAAAGATTTCAGGGAACTGCTCGATTTCGTCTCGGATGCAAGATTCGAGAGGTTGGGTGCTTTTACATATTCGGAAGAGGACGGCACCTTCGGGGCGAAGAACTACAAAGACAGCATCCCGCGCAAGGAAAAGCAGGCGCGCCTCGACGCTCTCATGGAACTCCAGAAAGAAATCTCCATGGATTTCAACCGCTCAAGGGTCGGGAAGGTGGAAAGAGTCCTCGTTGACGGCTTTTTCGACGGTGTCCTTGTCTGCAGGAGCCAGTTCGAGAGTCCGGAAGTTGACGGCGAGATCCTGGTGGGCTATTCCCCCGAAAAGTTCGGCGGAAAGCCGGCAGAAGAGCTCAGGGGATCCTTCATCGATGTCAGGATTACCGGGGCTGACGAATATGACCTCGTCGCGGAGCCGGTCTGATGTTTTGTGCTGCGCAGGTCCCGATCATCAGACTAGTAGTAACTTGCGTGACTTGAATCAGTTTTTGTTATGAAGTATCTTTCACATCTGCTCAAAGCATCGCTGCCGCTTCTTGCGGTAATGTGTTCCTGTGCGCCACAGGCTCTTGTCGTGAGCCCGGAGATGAGGGGCCCGTCCAAATCCGGCATGAATCTTTTCGGCAAATCCATCGCGATAGTCTATCAGGTCGGCGATTCCGAGAATTCCAACAACTTCAGCGCAGGTCTTGCCGACGGCTTTGCCAGCCGCCTGGAAGAGGATTATTTCAATGGCGAACCCGCAGTGGAGGCTTTTACGGTCAAGGCCGTGGCGGGAGTGGACTACTCCTGCAGGGATTCCCTCCGCAGCCTTGTGATGCAGACCGGGAAGGATGTGGTTTTTCTTGTGGGCAATCCTTCATTGGGCGAGCCTTCTGCCGGTGAACCTTCCAAGGTGGTCGGCGGGAAAAGGCCGGCTGATTCTTCGTACGTCTCGATTGTGAAGATGCCATTCAGCGTCTCTTTCCATGTCTATGACTCGATGGGATACGATGAGGTCAAAGGTTTCGAGGCAAGCAAGGAGATGAAACCCCAGGTGTTCTGCCCTGCCGGGGCAAGCTCCTCTCGGATAATCTCCAATTTCTGGAAAGGAATAAGTGAGCCATCCTATCTTGCGGGATATCAGGCTGCAGGCTCATTCGTCTCGACCTGGAAAACCGAGCATTTCTGCCTGGTCTACTACGACACCATGAGCAGTTCCTGGGACCGTCCTACCTCGGATGCCCTTTCTTTCAACTGGAAGGATGCCATCGAGGGGTGGATTTCCCTGCTGGATACTTCTGATCCTGAAAAGAAGGCCTGTGCCTGCTACAACATAGCCCTTGGCTGTTTCATGATGGGACAGCCGGCTCTTGCACTGGAATGGCTGGACCGCTCGGATGCCGAGAGGCCGATCAGCCTTTCGACAGAATTGCGTTCGAAGATTAAAGAATATACCGGCAAATGATGAATGAATACGATGTAATCATCATCGGTGGAGGAATCACCGGCCTGGGAACTGCCAGGGATTGCGCCCTCAGGGGATTGAAAGTCCTGCTTGTCGAAAGGAACGACATCTGCACCGGTGCTACCGGCCGCAACCACGGACTTCTCCACAGCGGTGCGAGATACGCTGTGACCGACCAGGAATCGGCCACTGAATGCATCAGGGAGAACATGATTCTCAAAAAGATGGCCCGTCACTGTGTCGATGACACTTCAAGGCTGTTCCTGACTCTCCCGGAAGATGACCTGGCTTATCAGGCAACCTTCGTGAATGCCTGCCGTGCTGCCGGAATCGAGGCTGAAGTCATTGACCCGAAGGAGGCCCTGAGGATGGAACCTTCTGCAAATCCTTCGATTGTCGGTGCCGTGCGGGTTCCTGACGGTTCTGTCGACCCTTTCCGTCTTGGCGCATCCAACATGATTGATGCCCGGCTTCATGGCGCAACCATTCTTGTCTACACGGAAGTGACCGGCTTCATCATCGAGCAGGACACTGTGAAGGGAGTCAGGGTGATTGACCGCAAGAGCGGCCAGGAGGCCGAATACCGTGCCGCTGTCACAGTCAATGCAGCCGGAATATGGGGCCACCGCATCGCTTCGCTTGCCGGAGTCAACATCGGCATGTTCCCCGCCAAAGGTACGCTTCTCATCTATGCCCACAGGGTCAACGGGGTAGTGCTCAACCGGTGCCGCAAACCGGCTAATGCAGACATCCTGGTTCCCGGAGATACCGTCTGCCTGATCGGAACGACTTCCACCAGGGTACCTTACGAGGAGTGCGACAACATTTCCGCCACTCCGGATGAAGTTGACTTGCTGATGGGCGAAGCTGCCAAACTTGCTCCTTGTCTTGAGCACACAAGAATTCTCCGTGCCTACGCCGGTGTGCGGCCTCTGGTCTCGGCGGACAACGATCCTTCCGGGAGAAATATCAGCCGTGGCATAGTCTGCCTCGATCATGAGACTCGCGATGGACTTAAGGGATTTGTTTCGATTACTGGTGGCAAATTGATGACTTACAGATTAATGGCCGAGATGGCTACTGATGTGGTTTGCAAAAAACTCGGTCTTTCTGCCGTCTGTGTGACCGCTTCTGTCCCTCTGCCCGGATCCTCTCAGGACAACATCAAAGAGTTTGCAAAGAAGATTTGGGAGGTCCCGAGTACCGTCCAGAAATCCGTCATCGGCCGTATCGGAGACCGTGCGGGCCAGATCAGGATGGATGATGATTATCAGGGTAGCCTGGTCTGTGAATGCGAAGAGGTCCCTGTTTCCGAGGTCGATTCGGCAATCGAGAACCAGAATGTCCACGGGCTGGTTGACCTCCGCAGGAGAACGAGAATCGGGATGGGAACCTGCCAGGGTGAGCTTTGTGCCTGCCGTGCCGCAGGTCGTCTTGCAGCTGCCCACGGCTGTGTAGGCAGGGCAAAGGAGGATCTCAAGTCCTTCCTCAATGAACGCTGGAAGGGAATGTTCCCGGTAGCCTGGGGAGAAACACTTCGCGAAAGCGCCTATACCCAGTGGGTCTATTCCGAAGTCCTTGGGCTTTTTGATGAATGATGCGAGTTGGTGAACAAAGCGAATAACGTATGAGATTCGATACCATAATCATTGGAGGAGGTCTTTCCTCCCTTGTCTGCGGAATCCACCAGCAGAAAGCCGGCCGTAAATGCCTGATTGTCTCAGCCGGACAGAATGCCCTCCACTTTTCTTCGGGAACCTTCGGTCTACTGTCCCGTCTCCCTGACGGAACCCCTGTTGCCGAACCTCTTGAGGCTATGGAAGCCTTGCCCTCCTCGCATCCATATTCAAAAATGGGGATTGGGGCAGTCCGGGACTATCTTTCCATGGTCCAGCCTTTCTTCAAGGATTGCGGTATAGACCTTTACCGTTGCGGGAAAGATGGATCCAACGGCTACAGGTTCACTCCTACCGGCAGCATGAAGCCGGCATGGTTTTCTTTGAATGAAACCTCGTTCAAGGCTTCCGCTGATGAGACTTTTGACGGGAAGGCCCTGATTGTCAATTTCTCAGGTTTCCTTGATTTCAATACCTCTTTCGTTGCCGACGGACTCCGGAAGCAGGGGGCTGCCTGCAGGATTGAGAACATCCGCCACCCTGAGGTTGAACGTCTCCGTGCGAATCCTTCGGAAATGCGTTCTGTCAATATCGCCAGGGTCATGGACCGGGATGACAACTGGAAACAGTTCGTCGGCCTTGTCAAGGAAAAGATGCAGGGGGAGAACCTTGTAGTACTTCCCGAGGTCTTTGGCTTCGGCAATCCTTCAGTCCCGAAGTGGATAGAGGAGATGATTCCGGCGAAGGTGATGTTTGTCGGTACCATGCCTCCTTCAGTTCCCGGCATGAGGGTCCAGTTTCTTCTGAAAAAGGCTTTCGAGGATGCCGGAGGTACTTTCCTGCCCGGTGATGAGGCTATCTCTGCGCAGATGAAGGACGGCCGGGTCATCAGCATACGCACTTCCAATCTTGGGGATGTCCCACTGGAGTCGGATTCCTTCGTGCTTGCAAGCGGCAATCTGTTCGGGAAGGGATTGGTATCTACCCCGGGGACTGTCCATGAGCCGGTTTTCGGTCTTGATGTGGAT
>JBJFDD010000346.1:0-4801 GCA_051889815.1 Candidatus Cryptobacteroides sp.
TGACCTTGTCTACAATTTCCGCCAGAAGGCAGGTCTGCCGATGCCTCCACGGAGCGAGCGTCACAGCTATTTCTGGACTCATCAACTTCCGGGATCGACAGCAGGACGCTTCCTGATGGGTGCCGGTGGCACTCTCAGGTGGATGGACAACGGTCCTTTGAGGGAAAGGATGGATAGCGTCATCGATGTCATCGACCAGTGCAAGGAACCTGACGGCTATCTGATGGCCTATCCGAAACGGGCAATCTTCGATTTCGAGAACGGCGCCTATGTCCGTTCCTGGATCACCCACGGTCTGATCGAGGCTGGTTATGCCGGCAACCCGAAGGCCTTTGGCCTGCTTAGGGGTTTCTATGACTGGTTCGAGGCCTCGCCTTTCCTTCCTGAAATGCTCAGGAGACCGGGCCAGGGAGTACAGGGAGCCATCCCGCTCACCCGCACCTATTTCTCGCCTGTCGGAAAGCCTGACGAAATCTGCGTGATGCAGCGCTATTTCCAGCAGAACTACTGGATGGAATGGCTCAAGGAGCGCAACACCGATGCAATCTGGAAATACCCTTATGACCGTCCGCACAACTATCTTGTGACAGCGGTTGAACCTTATCTGGATCTCTACCGCGCAACCGGCGACGAGAACTATCTTGAAGCAGTACTCGGTTTCTGGGACCTCTTCCACGACAACTGGGAGCACATCGGAGGCTCGCTTGCAATCAACGAGGGCTACTTCCCTTATCCTCCCAAGTCCCTCTTCCTCAAGGCCAACACCGGCGAACTCTGCGGCAATGCTTTCTGGGTGAAGCTCAACCAGCGTTTCCACAACCTCTACCCGTACGAGGAGAAGTACGTCTCCGAAATCGAGAAGTCCCTCTACAACGTCATCATCCCCAACCAGGTAGGGGACCGCGGTATCGCTTATTTCGCGAGGATGCACGGCAGGAAGCAGGGGTACCTTCCGAATGCGGAGATCGCCACCAACACCTGCTGCGAGGGCCAAGGAACGCGGATTTACGGTTCTTTGCCTGAATATATCTACTCGCTCAAGCCGGATGGCGCCCAGATCAATCTTTTTGAGGCTTCCACCCTCACCCACGAAGTGAACGGGCAGCGGTTCGGGTTGAACATGCAGACGCAGTTCCCATATTCAAATGAAGTCAGTGTCACCCTGTCCTGCGACGCTCCTCTGGATGCCTGCATTGAAATCAGGGTGCCTGAGTGGGCTGCCAGGCCTCTTTCCGTCGAACTCAACGGGAAAAAGCTCGCAAGCGGCAAACCGGGGACCTACATCAGGCTCGAGCGCACCTGGAAGAATGGGGACAGGCTGGATTTCGTCCTTCCTGCCCAGTTCCGCACCACACGCTATGCCGGCATGGAAAAAGGCTTCGAGACAGGACATTACGCGCTGGAATACGGCCCGGTCCTGATGTCCGCAGTCTGCACCGGTGACAACACCGAACCTTCGATTCCCTGCACAGCCGCCCAGCTCATCCCAAGGCTGGTCCCGGTCAGCGGCAAGCCGCTTCACTTTACCGTGGAGGGTTGCAGTGACATCGAAATAATGCCTTACTACGAGGTTGAGGACCAGGCGTTCTCGAATTTTCCCGGCTTCCTCGAGTAGAAACTATACCCTGACCGGCCGGGTGACAATCAGATAGTTGCCCGGTCCGGAAGGTAGCTCGATGCGGGCTCCGAAGATGTGGATTCCGTCTCCCGAGGAGACTTTCAGTTTTGAACGCAGTTCGTCCGAGCTCATCGGCAGATTCCTCGCCGTCACCTCGCATTCAGGGTACTTCTGCCCGATTTCCTTGATGGAGGCTTTGCAAAGAGGCAGAGTCTCCATCACTGAATACACCTTGCCGAACATCGAGAGCCTTCCGGCCTCGGCGAGGAGTTCTTCCTCAGTAGTGACTTCGGGGATTGTGTACAGATGGGTGAATCGGGCATATTTCGCCAGCCCCAGCCTTTCGCAAAGCTCATTGAACATTCCGGCCTTTGTGAACGATTTCCCCGGCTCGAAAAGGATCTTTGAATATGTCGAATCCACTCCTCGGAAACCCTCGCAGGCCTTTCCGGGAACGAATTTCATCGCGTTGCCGTCTTCGACACAGAAGGTGGTCCTCCTGCCTTCATATTCCCTGTCCATCCAGACCAGGACTTCCTTGCATTCCCCGTCGTAGGCAGTGACGTGGATTTCCCTGACGCAGCGGCCCTTGCTCGCGACAGGATGGATGCTTTCCCGAGCAGAAGTGTTCAGCCTTTCCCAGACCATCGGTATGTCCGCCATCGGCGAGAGTTTCAGCAGGATGTGCCTTGTGCAAGTGAACAGTTCCGGAATCAGGGAAAGGACGTCAGGGCTGCATTCCTCCAGGAGAAAGACTTTGTTGCCCGAGGAGTCGCGTCTTGCCGGATCGAGATAGATCAGGTCCGGTTTGAATCCTCCGAGGACCCCGTTGATGCCGTTCCTGCCGACCTTGACTGATGAAATCTTGATGTTCTTCGCCTTGAGGACAGGAAAGTTGTGCCTTGCTGCCGCCGCCAGCCTACCGTCCATCTCATTGTACAGGACTTCTCCGGCAATTCTGGAAAAGGCAAGGCTGTCAACTCCCAGACCACCTGTCAGGTCGGCAATCCTCCGTTGGGATCCTTTCTTGTCTTCGAGGATCCTCTGCACAAGTCCGGCTTTGTACTCCGCCGCCTTTTCCGAACTACATTGCTCGGCTGAAAGCCGTGTGGCAAAGACAAGGCCGGTTGTCCCGGCCCAGAGGGGGGCCTTCTTCTCCAGTTTCTGGATGGCGGAGATTGTGTTGACCGCCAGGTCCCTTGCATCTATGCGGCTGAGGACGGGGTCCGGATTCTCCGGCCATTCCCGGGTCGAAAGAACCAGTTGCGCGGGGTCTGCCTTCGCATTCTCTTTGATGAATGTTTCGAATCTGTTCATGATGGTCTGGGTCTGTAATGCAAAGTTATCAAATCCTGTCAATAAGTACAGATTCTTATCATTTTAATTGTTATTTTTGTAAAAGGCATCCGATTTTCGACAGAGGATGCCGGTCTGACTTAAAAAAACTGATTTGATATGGCACAGGACTACATGACCAAAGCCCAATCCTGGCTCGAAGGAAATTTTGACAACGAAACGAAGTCACAGATAATCAAGTTGAGAGAAAGCGACCCCGCCGGATTGGAGGACGCTTTTTACAAGAATCTGGAATTCGGTACCGGAGGTCTCAGGGGGATAATGGGAGTCGGCACCAACAGGATGAACAAGTACACTGTCGGAATGGCTACCCAGGGTCTTGCAAACTATATTCTCAAGCATTCCGGAGGCAAGGAGGTTTCGGTCTGCGTCTCGTACGACAGCCGCAACAATTCCGCGCTTTTCGCGAAGATTACTGCCGATGTGCTGAGCGCCAACGGACTGCACGTCTATATCTTCGATGGCATCAGGCCCACTCCCGAGCTTAGTTATGCCATCCGCAAGACGGGATCCATCGCGGGTGTCATGATCACTGCATCCCACAATCCGAAGGAGTACAACGGCTACAAGGCCTACTGGGATGACGGCGCACAGATCACGTCGCCTGTGGATGCCGAGATAATTGCCGAAGTAGCCAAGGTGTCGGATCCTTCACTTGTGAAGTTCGACAAGGGACCTCAAAGCGGAAAGATCGAAATGATGGGCAAGGAAATGGATGAATCCTACATGTCCGACATCCTGTCCCTGATGCTGAGCCCGGAATCCCGTGCGCGGCACAAGGATCTCAAGATTGTCTACACGCCGCTTCACGGCTGTGGAGTGAGGATTGTCCCGGAGTGCCTCCGCAGGCTGGGCTTAGAGAACGTCTATCATGTTCCTGCACAGGATGAAAGCAACGGCGATTTCCCGACAGTCGCTTCTCCGAATCCTGAGGAACCGGCCGCAATGAAGATGGCCATGGAAGAGGCTGACAGGCAGGGGGCCGACCTTGTGATGGCAACCGACCCGGATGCTGACAGGATGGGCATAGCCGTGAGGGACAATGACGGAAACCTCGTCCAGCTCAACGGCAACCAGACCGCCAGCATAATGACCTACTACATACTTACCCGCTGGAAGGAACTCGGCAAGCTGGACCCGACCAAATACATCTGCAAGACAGTCGTCACTTCTCAGCTTCTTGCTGACATCGCAGAGAGTTTCGGTGTGAAATGCTACGACGTCCTGACCGGTTTCAAGTACATCGGTGAGGTGGTGCGCCGCAACGAGGGCAAGGGTGAGTTCATCTGCGGTGGAGAGGAGAGCTATGGCTTCAATGTCGGTGAGTTCGTCAGGGACAAGGATGCACCTGTGGCCTGCTCGACTGTGGCCGAGTGCGCAGCCTGGGCAGCAGACCAGGGCATGACCCTTTACCAGCTGCTGCAGAAGATCTATTCTGAATATGGTTACCGCAAAGAGTCCCTGGTCTCTCTCGTCCGCAAGGGCAAGAGCGGGGCAGAAGAGATCCAGAAGATAATGGCTGACATGAGACAGAACCCTCCGAAGGAGATCTGCGGTTCGAAGGTTGTAAAGGTGATTGACTATCTTGAGACTGAGAAGACCGGCCTTGTCAAGTCCAATGTGCTCCAGTTCTTCAGCGAGGCGGGAGACGTGGTCTCCGTGCGCCCTTCGGGTACTGAACCGAAGATCAAGTTCTATTTCGGAGCAAAGGGTGATGATGCCGACGCGAAACTGGAGGCGCTGAAGGCCCAGTTCGTGGGCTAAGAGAGCCACTTGCCAGACTTGAACTGGCGACCTACGCGTTACGAATGCGTTGCTCTACCGACT
>JBJFDD010000347.1:0-4795 GCA_051889815.1 Candidatus Cryptobacteroides sp.
ACCGGTTCTCCTTGACGGCCCAGGAACCGACCTGGGGGATTCCGAAAACCATGCCGTTTATCTGGGTTTCCCACCAGACCGCAGTCATGGTCCCCGGAACCGGCATTCCGACAATCTTTCCGAGTCCGAGGGTCCTGTAGGCATACGGGAATCCGGATGCGTCGGAGTAATTGTTCTCGCAGACAAGGACGCAGGATGGTTTGGTCCACTTGCTGAACGGTTCCATTCCGATGTACTGGCCCCTTGGCGTGAATCTGATATATTCCTTGCCCCCGAGGAAGGTGACAAGGTCGTCGTGGAGCCATCCTCCTCCGTTGTTCCTGGTGTCCACCACTGCGGCCTGGGCCGTGCGGTACTTGCCCAGCAGGGTGGAATAGACCTCCCTGAAGCTAGGCGAATCCATGCTCTTGACGTGGGTATAGCCGATTCTTCCGCCGGATACCTCCCTGGTAATCCTCTCGCAACGTCTGACCCACCTGTTGTACATCAGGCTCTTCTCGGAGGAAAGCGGCTTGAGGAAGATTTCCTTGACCTCGCCCTTCTTCCTGCCGCCGGATACCACTATCGAGGTCCTTTTTCCGACAGTGTTCATGAAGAGAGGAAACCAGCTTTCTCCTGCTTTCACTTCCTTTCCGTTGACAGAGACGATGATGTCTCCCGGCTTCACGTCCTCTCCTGTGAGGTCAAGCGGACCTCCTGGAAGGATTTCGGCGATCTTCAATCCGTCTCCCGTGTACTCGTGGTCGAACATCGCTCCGATCCATCCCATCCTTACGGTCGGGGTGAAATATGCCCTTGCTCCGGTGTGGGAGCCGTTAAGCTCGCCTAGCATCTCGGAGAGAAGGTCCTGGAAGTCGAACTGGTTCTTGATGTATGGGAGGAACTGCCTGTAATTCTCCTTGAAGCCGCTCCAGTCCACTCCGTGGATCTGAGGGTCGTAGAACTTCTCGTCGACCTGCTTCCAGACATGGTCGAAGATGTATGAGCGCTCGGCGCTTGCCTTGAACTCATATTCACCGGAAAACGCTATCGGGGTCGGGGCTCCGCTTCCGCTGGCAGGTATCTTCATTATGCTGCCTCCGGAGAGAATGTAGAGATTCTTGTCGTCAGCAGATGGGGTTATGCTGCCCCTGACTCCTTTCTTGACCACTTTGACATCACCTGTCTTGATGTCGAGCATGCACAGGTCCGAGGTCTTCTCCAGGAGTGAGACGTAGAAGAGTTTCTCGCCGTCGCCGGTCAGGTAGAAGTCACCGAGTCTGCTGGAGATGCCGGTGAGCCTTCTGGTCCTGGTTTCCCTGCCTTCGAGATCGAGAACGAGCTTTTCAGGCTTTTCTGCTTTCTTCAACGAATCCTTCTGCTCCTTCCTGGCCTCCTTCTCGGCCTTCTTCGGCGACTTGTCGGCGCTGTCCTCCATCAGCTTGGCGATGGCCTTGTCTTCCTTTGTCTGATAGAAATCAGCCATCTTCCTGCCGTCGAAGAACATGATGTAGACATCCCCTTCGGAGCCCCAGCTGCCGTGGCTCCTGTAACCGTTCCTGTCCGATTCCCAGACCATAGCGTAGCCTCCGAGCGCCCATTTGAAGTTTCCGTCGGAGTAGCCCGAGAGTGTAAGGTCGGTCACTTCACCGGTTTCAATGTCAATCAGGGCGATGTCGTTGTTGTTCCATCTGCCCTCTCCCATGTAGTCGGAGAGCAGATACTTGCTATCCGGTGACCATTGGAACCTGAGGTCCCCGTCGGAGTAGGAATAGTTTACATCCTTCAGCAGCGACTTCTCCTTCCCGTCCTTGAGGTCGCGGATGACCAGTTCGGTTCGGTCGCGCAGGAAGGCTATCCACTTTCCGTCAGGAGAGACTATCGGCTGGAAGCAGGTCTCTCCCGGAGTGGTGACGAGTTTTTCGTCGAATGATTTGGCATAGGTGAAACACTTGTCTTCTTCCCTGGCGAGGCTGGAGGCCCATATCCCCCAATGCCCGTTCCTCTCCGATGAATAATAGAGGGTCCTTCCGTCTTTTGAGAAGCAGACGTTCCTTTCCTGCTCCGGGGTGTTGGTTATCCTGTTGGTTGTCCTGAACTCCTCGGAGGTGACGAAGACGTCGCCCCTGATCACGACGGCAATCTCCTTTCCCGAAGGAGATACTGCCATCGAGGTCGCGTTGGAAAGGTTGAGGAATTCGACTTCCTTCTCGTCATTGTCCCTTGCAACGGTCACTTCCAGACGGACGGGTTCCGAGCCCTCCTTCATCGTGTAGAGGTCTCCGTTCCAGGAGAAGCAGAGGATGCCGTTGCCGGACACGGAAAGGTGCCTGACAGGGTTGTCCTTGAACGAGGTGACCTGGACGTCTTTCCCCGGTTCGGCGGTGGATGCCTTGTGGACATTCAGGGTGCCGCTTTTCTCGGAAATGAAGTAGAAGGTTTTCCCGTCGGGCGCGAACACCGGGTTGCGGTCCTCCCCATTGAAGGAGCTGAGTTTTACGAAACTGTCCTTACCGCCCATCCTGAACCTTCCCTTGTCGGCGGCTGCCGGCTTGAAAAACCAGATGTCCCTTGTGACGGATGAGGTATGATGCTTTCTGAGCGCATCCTCATAGCCCTTGTAGTCTTCGTAGATGGCCTCTCCGTCTTTATTGATGCTGATGCTGGAGACAGGAAGCGATGTCACCGGCATCGGTCTTCCGCCATCGGCGGAAGTCTGCCACAGCTGCGCGTTTTCCGGAAATCCGGCGTACAGGGTGTCCTGCTGGATGTCGGCACTGAAAATGACCCTTCCGCCATCGAGCACAGCCATCGGCTTCTCGTTTCCCGGGAAGTCGGTTATCCTCTTCGGAGTCCCGCCTTCAGCGGAGGTTATGAATATGTCCCTGGACCCCAGCCTTGTCGAAGAGAAGACAATGCTTTTGCTGTCCGGTGTCCAGAACGGGTCCGAGTCGTAGGCTGGACTTGATGTGACCTGAATGGCCCTGCCACCCTCTGAACTTACTGTGAATATGTCTCCCTGATAGCAGAAGGCGACCTTTGTCCCGTCGGGAGAGATTGCGTTTTTCCTGAGCCAACGCGGGGTCTCCTGGGCAGAGGCGCTGAGTGCGACGGCAGAAACTGCTGCAATCGCTAAGGTGCGTAAGGAAAGTTTCATTGTCCTGTAATCTGAATATTCAATAAATATATTGTATCGAACAATAAAAATACTCCATTTCGGTGTGTTCTCCAAATATTGGCCTTTTTTTTCTATTTTTGTCCCCTAATCATACATTTTATCCATCTGCGACAAATGAAAAGGTTCGATTGTTTCATACCGTTCGTCTGCGAAGAACAGGCGCGTTCGGTCGAGGAATGCCTGACAGCGCAGCCTGAGGTCTCACGCGTCATAAGGATTGACGCAGCTTCTTTCAAGTCCACCGGGGCTCTCCGGAAGATTGCCGCCGAGGCCGTGGCACCATATTCATTGATGTTCATCAAGACTACGGGCCTGTCTTTCGTCAACTTTGCGCTCGAACGTTTCCTTTCTGTCGCGGAGGACACCGGGGCTGCGATGGTCTATTCCGACCACTTCAAGGATGTGGGAGGAGCCTGCACCCCTGCACCGGTGATTGATTGCCAGATGGGTGCACTGAGAGACGATTTCGATTTCGGTTCCGTCCTCATATTCAGGACAGACTCATTGAAGGAGGCTGTTTCCAGGATGGACTGTGACTATTCCTATGCAGGACTCTATGACCTTAGGCTCAAAGTTTCCCAGAAGGGGAGCCTGGTCCACATCAACGAGTTCCTCTACTATGACATCGAGACCGACTTCCGCAAGTCCGGAGAAAAGATGTTCGACTATGTGGACCCGAAGAACAGGGAGGTCCAGATTGAAATGGAAAATGCCTGCACCGCTCATCTGAAGGACATCGGCGGCTATCTTGAACCTGTCTTCAAGGACGTGGAAATATCTGAAGAATCCTTTGAATACGAAGTCTCGGTGGTCATTCCTTGCAAGAACCGGGTACGTACCATAGGTGATGCCATCAGGTCCGCCCTATCGCAAGAGACTGATTTCAAGTACAATGTGATAGTCGTGGATGACAATTCGACTGACGGCTCCGTCGAGGTGATAAAGAGTTTTCTGGACGACCCTAAACTGGTCTACATCACGCAGGACAAGACATACCATGCCATCGGAGGCAACTGGAATGCCGCGCTGCATCATCCGAAATGCGGCAGGTACGCTATCCAGCTGGATTCCGATGACGTCTATCATGACGGTACGACCCTTCGCCGTTTCGTGGAAGTCTTCCGGGAACAGAAATGCGCTATGGTTGTCGGAACCTACCGGATGACTGACTTCAACATGCAGACCCTTCCTCCCGGAATCATCGACCACCGTGAGTGGACCGAAGAAAACGGCCGGAACAATGCTCTCCGGATCAACGGACTGGGTGCGCCGAGGGGCTTCTATGTCCCGCTGCTCCGGAAAATCAATTTCCCGACAACCAAGTACGGAGAGGACTATGCAGTGGGCCTGCGGATCTGCAGGGAGTACCGCATCGGACGCATTTATGATGTGGTGTATGATTGCAGGAGATGGGAGGGCAATTCCGATGCCTCCCTTGAAATAGAGAAGGTCAATGCCAACAATACATATAAAGATAGAATCAGGACCTGGGAATTGCAGGCCAGAATCAGGATGAATAAAAATTTTTAAAGATTTTTTTCAAAAAAGTTTGGAAGTTAAAAAATAACTCCCTACCTTTGCACCCGCTTCAGAAATGAGGCACCAATCAAGATCATTGAAAAGACTGAAGGAAGTACA
>JBJFDD010000348.1:0-17854 GCA_051889815.1 Candidatus Cryptobacteroides sp.
CGACACCAAGTACTGGCTCTGGATCAACGACGAGCTGGTTGTCTTCGAGGGCGGCCTGAAGAGAGGTCCGGCTCCCGGTGACGGCTACTATGACGAGGTCGAGATTGCGCCTTATCTGAAGAACGGCAGGAACAGGATCAGCATCCTGCTCTGGTACTTTGGCCGGGCAGGTTTCAGCCATATGAGCAGCGGTATCGCGGCCATGATCTTCGATGCCCGCGGCGAAGGAGTCGAAATCCTCTCCGACAAGAGCTGGGGATGTGAAGTCCACAGAGGCTACAGCACCGCTACTTGTCGTGTCACCAACTTCCGTCTCAGCGAGAACAACGTACGCTTCGATGCCAACGCCTTCCCGGAAGACTGGTACAAGCTTGATTCCCAGGCCGGATTCGGTCCTGCAATCGAAATCGGAGTGAAGCCGGGACTGCCTCCTTTCGGGAAACTTGTCCGCAGGCCGATTCCCCAGTGGAAGGATTTCGGCTACAGTGAATATGTCTCCACACGCCAGTCCGGAGACACCCTCTACTGCCGCCTCCCGTACAACTGCCAGTTCTCACCTTGCCTCAAGGTCGAGGCTCCTGCCGGCAGGGTCATCCCGATGGTCACCGACCACGACATCGTCACCGGAGAGAAATGCGTCAGCGGCGAATATGTCACCAGAGAGGGCGTACAGGAATATGAGCACCTCCCCTGGATGAACGGAGAGGTCCTGATGTACATCGTGCCTTCCGATGTGAAGGTTCTCGAGGTGGGCTTCCACGAAACCGGCTATGCCACCGAGTTCGCCGGCACCTTCTCCTGCGACGATCCGTTCCTGAATGACTACTGGGAGAAGGCCGTAAGGACAATGTACGTCAACATGAGGGACAACTATTTTGACTGCCCTGACCGTGAGAGGGCACAGTGGTTCGGTGACATCGTCAACGATCTCAACACTGCCTTCTACTGCCTTGACCGCAAGTCCGACCTGCTGGCCATCAAGGGTTACCGTGAACTGGTTGCCTGGCAGAAACCGGACGGAATCCTCTACCATCCAGTGCCTTGCTCCAACTATTTCAAGGAGCTTCCGATGCAGCTGATCAATGTCGTGGGATGGTACGGAGTCCACAATCTCTGGTTCTACTCCGGCGACGATTCCTTCGTGGCTGATGTCTATGACCCTATCCACAGGTATCTGCACGAGGTCTGGCAGGTTGATTCGGAAGGTCTCCCTATCTACCGCCTCGGTGACTGGGACTGGCCGGACGAGGGTGTCCACAGGGACCGTCAGGCTCAGCTCAATTTCTGGTACTATCTTGCTCTCAAGTCCGAAGCCGTCTTTGCAAGGATGCTTGGCAGGGAAGCTGATGCCCTTGAGGATGAGGCAATGATGAAGGTCATCGCCGACAAGGTCAATGCCGACTTCTGGAACGGCAAGGAGTACCGCAGCCCGAATTACGACGATCCTCACACCGACGACCGCGTGCAGGCACTCGCTGTCATCTCGGGTATTGCAACTCCGGAGAAGTATCCTGCAATCAAGGCAGTTTTCGAGCAGGAGTACAATGCCACCACCTACATGTTCCCTTACGTCCTTGATGCCCTCTACACCATGGGTGAGCCCCAGATGGCAATCGACAGGATGAAGAAGATGTATCCTACCGTGATGAAGGAGGGCTGCACTACACTCTACGAGCACTGGAACCACACCGGAACCTGCAACCATGCCTGGACTTCCGGCGGTGCCATCTCGATGTTCCGCCAGCTTGCAGGTGTCGATGCTCTCGAACCGGCCTACCGCCGCTTCAAGGTCGCCCCTCAGATGGCTTCCCTCAAGCAGGTCAGCGTTTCCTTCGAGACCATCTACGGCACGATTGCCGTCAATCTTGACCGGAAGGGCAAGAAGATTTCCGCCCTCATCACCGTACCGGAAGGCACTGAATGCGACGTGACCCTTTACAACGGCAAGAAGGCAACCCTGGCTGCCGGTACTCACAAAGTAACTCTCCGGTAGTTACACGATCATCAGATTCAATTACTGAGCAAAAATGAAATTCGTCAGTTGGAATGTCAACGGCCTCAGGGCATGTGCAGGCAAAGGTTTCGCAGAGGCCTTTGCCTCCCTGGACGCCGATTTCTTCTGCCTCCAGGAGACAAAGATGCAACCCGGGCAGCTCGACCTCGAGTTTCCGGGTTACGTCTCCTTCTGGAACTCAGCCGAAAAGAAGGGCTATTCGGGTACGGCAATATATTCAAGGCATGAGCCTCTCTCCGTTGCCTACGGGCTTGGAATCGAGGAGCATGACCACGAAGGCAGGGTCATCACCCTCGAGATGCCGGAGTTCTACCTCGTCTGCGTCTATGTCCCGAATTCCCAAGATGAACTCCGCAGGCTCGACTACAGGATGACCTGGGAGGACGCTTTCCGTGAATATGTCTGCGGTCTCGCCGGCAAGAAGGGTGTCATTATCTGCGGCGACCTGAATGTCGCCCACAATGACATCGACCTCAAGAATCCTTCCACGAACCGCCGCAATGCCGGTTTCACGGACGAAGAACGTGAAAAGTTCGGCACTTTGCTGGATGCTGGTTTCATCGACACCTGGCGCTTCCTGAATCCTGACGAAGTGAAGTACTCATGGTGGTCCTACCGCTTCCGTGCCCGTGAGAAGAACGCCGGGTGGCGCATCGATTACTTCCTGATTTCGGAATCCCTCAAAAACAAACTGGCCGGAGCCCGGATTCACAATGAAATCTTCGGCTCAGACCATTGTCCCGTCTCGCTGGAACTGGACCTCTAGTCCTGTCCTGCACTGATCCGGACTATTCCAGGGTCCATTCGGCTCCGTCCTTCCCGTCTTTCACGGAGATTCCGAGTTCCTTGAGGCTGTCGCGGATCTTGTCGGAAGTGGCCCAGTCCTTGGCGGCCTTGGCCTTTGCCCTTTCTTCCAGGACCATTGCCATCAGTCCGTCAATCACCTGCTTGCCCTTGCCCGATTCGGCAGCGTTGTCGTCCTTCAGGCCGAGAACGCCGAAGACTATGTCGTCGAAGAGCTGGACGAGGGTGTCCCAATCGCCCTGTGAAAGGGTGATTTTCTTCTCCTTTGCCGAGTTTATGATCCTGACGGCATCGAAGATGTGCGAGAGGGCAATCGGGGTGTTCATGTCGTCGCACAGGGCGTCATAGACCCCTTCCCAGATAGCCTTGATGTCTGCGCTGGCCGCAGTGCAGCTTTCCGGGGCAACTGCTTCGGACAACTCCCCGTAGGCAGGGGAAGGAGCCTTGTGGCCTGTCATTGAATAGAGGTCCTTCGCGGCCTGGAGCACTCTCCTGAGCCCTTTTTCAGCCGCTTGCAGTGCTTCGTTGGAGAAGTCGAGGGTGCCGCGGTAGTGGGCCTGCAGGATGAAGAAGCGGATTGTCATCGGGGAATATGCCTGCTCGAGTTTCGGATGGTTCCCGCTGAAGAGTTCCGGCAGGGTGATGAAGTTACCCAGCGATTTGCCCATCTTCTGGCCGTTGATGGTAATCATGTTGTTGTGGACCCAGTAACGGACGCCCCGGGTGCCGCGGGATGCCACATTCTGGGCAATCTCGCATTCGTGGTGAGGGAACATCAGGTCCATTCCGCCTCCGTGGATGTCGAACTCGTGCCCGAGATACTTTTCACCCATGCAGGAGCACTCCAGATGCCATCCCGGGAAGCCTTCTCCCCAAGGGGATACCCATCTCATGATGTGCTGCGGCTCGGCCTTCTTCCAGATGGCGAAGTCGAACGGAGCCTTCTTGTCCTCCTGGCTGTCAAGACTGCGTGTGCCTTCGAGAGTGTCGTCCAATGACCGTCCGGAGAGAATTCCGTACTTGTGGTCGTTGTTGTACTTTCGGACATCAAAATAGATGCTTCCGTTGCTTTCGTAGGCATAGCCCGCGTCAAGAATCCTCTTGACAGTCTCAATCTGCTCTATGATGTGACCCGAAGCCCGGGGCTCGATTGAAGGAGGTGCCACGTTGAGCATCCTCATCGCTTCATGATAGTGCAGGGTGTAGGTTTGGACTACCTCCATCGGCTCCAGCTGTTCGAGCCTTGCCTTCTTTGCAATCTTGTCCTCACCCTCGTCGGCATCGTGCTCAAGATGGCCCACATCCGTGATGTTCCTGACATAGCGTACCTTGTAGCCAAGATGCCTGAGCAGTTTGAAGAGCACGTCATAGGTTACTCCCGGCCGGGCATGTCCCAGGTGGGCGTCACCGTAAACAGTCGGCCCGCAGACGTACATCCCGACATGTCCGGGATTGACCGGAGTGAAGAGTTCCTTTTGTCTTGAAAGTGTATTTGTCAGAAATAAATTTCTCATATTCAGTTACTTCTTGAAGTATCTCACTGCATTGGCGAACAGCGGCTGTTCGAGGTCCGCCTGGATGTTGCGCAGCAGGTTGTTCTCGTATCTTTCGGAGTGGCCCATCTTGCCGAGGATCTGTCCGTTCCTGCTGATGATGCCTTCGATTGCGTAGTAGGAGCCATTAGGGTTGTATGGCGACTCCATTGTTGGCTCGTCTGTCAGCGGGTCAACGTACTGGAATGCGACCTGTCCGTTGGCGAAGAGTTCCCTGGCGAGTTCTTCGTTGACGACGAACTTGCCCTCGCCGTGGCTGACAGGGATGGAATAGACATCGCCGATGGACATTCCGGCAAGCCAAGGAGAGTTGGTGGTGGAAACGCGGGTTGAGGCCATCTGGGAGATGTGCCTGTTGATGTCGTTCCTGAAAAGGGTAGGGGAGTCTTCGGTGACCATTCCGAGGTGGCCGTACGGGAGAAGTCCGGACTTGACCAGCGCCTGGAAGCCGTTGCATATTCCCAGAATCAGGCCTCCGCGGGCAATGAGGTTCTCGATTGCTTCGGCGACAGTCTTGTTGTTCAGGACATTGGCGATGAACTTGCCGCTTCCGTCAGGCTCGTCACCGGCGGAGAATCCTCCGGAGATCATCAGGATGTGGCACTCGTCGATGTTCTTCTTCATCTCGTCGATGGACTCGAAGACGTCCTTGTCGGTGAGGTTGCGGAACACGCTTGTGCGGACTGTGGCTCCTGCCTTGCGGAAGGCCTTGGCGGAGTCGTAGTCGCAGTTCGTTCCCGGGAAGACCGGCAGGTAGGCTATTACCTCGTCCACTGCAGGGCCCTTGTAGGTAAGGTCGGCTTTCCTGGCCTTGTAAGGCTTGATGCTCTCCATTCCGTCAGGAATGACCTTGTTGAATCCGGCCCTGCAGGTCGATGGATAGACCTTGTCGAAGAGGGAGGCGTTGAAGTCCATCAGTTCGAAGATTGAAATCTTCGTCCCGTTGACCCTGACATTGCCGTCCTCGCCGTCTGTGACTTTACCTATCTCGATGGCATTCGGGAAATCCAGGGCACTTCCGTCGGTCTCTACAATGATCGAACCGTAGCTGAGGTTGAAGAGATCTTCCTCGTTGAGGTTGACATCGAAGCCGAAGGCATTGCCGAAACTCATCTTGCACAGACCTTCAGCCACTCCGCCGAAGCCTACGGCCCATGCGGCGACGATGGTCCCGTCTGCAATCTTTTCCTGAATATGGTTCCAGTTCTTCTTGAGCATCGCGATGTCCGGCATCCTGTTCTGGAGCGGGGTGTGCTTCACCAGATAGAGCCGGTCCTCCTCCCACTTGAATTCAGGAGAGATGACCTTGTCTGCCTTAACCGGAGTGATGCCGAATGCGATGAGGGTAGGAGGGACGTGGATCGGACCCTTGTCTGTCTCGAAAGAGCCGCTCATCGAATCCTTTCCTCCGATTGAAGCCAGGCCGAGCTCGTTCTGCATCTTGAGTGCACCCAGAAGGGCGGCGGCAGGCTTGCCCCAGGTCTTGGGGTCAGAAGTCATCCTCTCGAAATATTCCTGGCATGAGAATCTCATCGTCTCCCAGTGTCCGCCTGCGGCGACAACTTTGCTGCAGGCCTCGACGAATGAATATGCCGCCCCGTGATAAGGGCTCCATTCGCAGATGTCCGGGTTGAAGCCGAAGGCCATCATGCTTGCGGTGTCCGTGTAGCCGTCAGTAGGGAGTTTCTGGACGGAAACCTGGGTCTCGGTGGTCTGGAGCTCGCCTCCGAAAGGCATCAGGACAGTTGAACGTCCGATAGAGGAGTCGAACATCTCGATGAGGCCCTTCTGGGAGGTTACGTTCGGATCCTGCAAGTTCGCAAACATCTTGTCCTTGAGCGTCTTGCCCGGGATGTCGCGGTAGAACGGGTCTGTCTCTTCCACAGTTCCGATCCTGGCCTTGGCGTAGTGCTTCGCGCCTGCGCTGTCGATGAAACTGCGCTTGAGGTCAGCGACTACCTTGCCATTGTTGAACATCCTCATCTTTCCGGTGCCGGTTACGTCGGCAACGTGGGTGACCTCGATGTTCTCCTCGTGGCAGTAATTTATGAATGCCTCCTTGTCCTTGGCCTCCACGACCACTGACATCCTTTCCTGGGATTCGCTGATGGCAAGTTCGGTGGAATTCATTCCGCTGTACTTCACAGGAATCCTGTCCAGATAGATGTCCAGCCCGTCGGTGAGTTCACCGATGGCGACACTGACTCCTCCGGCCCCGAAATCGTTGGATTTCTTGATAAGGGAAGTGACCTCCGGCCTTCTGAAAAGCCTTTCCAGCTTTCTCTCCTCAGGAGCGTTGCCCTTCTGTACCTCGCTTCCGCAGGACTCCAGGGATTCTTCGGTGTGTTCCTTCGATGACCCTGTCGCTCCTCCGATTCCGTCCCTTCCGGTGCGTCCGCCGAACATCAGGACGATGTCTCCCGGCGTAGGAGTGTCCCTCCTGACATGGTCAGCCTTCACTGCACCCACGACTGCTCCGACCTCGAGTCTCTTGGCGGTGTACCCGTCGTGGTAGATTTCCCTTACATGGGTGGTCGCAAGACCGATCTGGTTGCCATAGCTTGAATAGCCGTGAGCTGCCTTCCTGGTAATGACCTTCTGCGGAAGTTTTCCCGGAATCGTCTCGGAAACCGGCTTGTAGATGTCTCCTGCTCCGGTCACCCTCATCGCCTGATAGACATAGGAACGTCCGGAAAGAGGGTCCCTGATGGCGCCTCCAAGACAGGTTGCAGCACCTCCGAAAGGCTCGATCTCAGTCGGGTGGTTGTGAGTCTCGTTCTTGAACATCAGGAGCCATTTCTCGGTCTTCCCGTCCACATCGACATCTATGAATATGCTGCATGCGTTGTTCTCCTCGCTCACTTCCATGTCGTCCAGCTTGCCCTCCTTCCTGAGGAAGCGGGCCCCTATGGTTGCCATATCCATCAGGTTGAGTCCTTTCTGCTCGCGGCCCAGGTCCTTTCTCATTTTCAGGTAGAGATTCAGGGTCCCGTCGATGTCCTCCTTGATGAAGGACTCCTCGACGTCGAGTTCTTCAAGTTCCGTGGTGAAGGTGGTGTGGCGGCAGTGGTCGCTCCAGTATGTGTCCAGGATGCGGAGTTCTGTCTCGTTCGGGTCGCGCCCTTCTGCCGTGAAGTAATTGATGACCTCCTGGAGGTCTTCCTCGCTCATCGCAAGACCCATCTTCCTGCGGTAGTCCTTGAGCTCCTCCGGTTTCATCGAATTGAATCCATCGAGTACCGGAACGGGCTTGACGGCGGCAGATTCTGCAGCAGCCAGTTTTCCCAGGTCCTTGGGCCGTGACTCCACCGGGTTGATGTAGTAGTGACGGATCTTCTCCAGAGTCTCTTCCGTGGTGTCCGGATCGACTATGAGCAGTTTGGAACTTTTGATGCTGATTTCCGCACTGGGATCAATCAGGTGGACGCAGTCCACAGCGGAGGCCGCTCTCTGGTCGAACTGTCCGGGGAGATATTCCACGGCAATGTACTTGCTCCCGGAGAGGTCGATGTTGTCAGTTACGGAGTCGGTGACAATCTCGCCGAACACACTGTAGCGGCTTTTTTCGAGGAGTTCCGGAGTGAATCCGAAAAGGTCATAGACATTCAGCAGCCTGAGTGTCTTGAGATTGAGCTGCAGGTTCTCGTTGAGTTCCCCTTTGAGGCTTTCTGCCTCCACCCTGAAACCGGGTTTCTTTTCGACGAATATGCGATAATCAGCCATCGGTGGTAAAATAATGTTATATCTTGCAAATATACCTCAATTCAGTATCTTGTCCAAAGTGCGGCAGTCCCGGGGCTACTCGGCGTCTTTCGCGATGCGGGATGCGATCCAGTCTCCGACTTCGCTTGTTGAATATGCCTTGCCCCCGTCTGCGAGGTCTTCAGTGACGACTCCTTCATCAATGGACTTGCTGACGGCCTGGCGGATTGCCTTGCCTTCTTCCATGAGGCCGAAGCCATATTCAAACATCATTGCTGCGGAGAGGATTGCAGCGACAGGGTTGGCGATGTTCTTGCCTGCTGCCTGAGGGTAGGAACCGTGGATCGGCTCGAAGAGGCTGGTGTGCTCGCCCACCGAGGCTGATGCAAGGAGCCCCATCGAACCGGAGATGCAGCTGGCCTCGTCGGTGAGGATGTCCCCGAAGGTGTTCTCGGTGACCATCACGTCGAAGAACTTCGGTCCGCTGACGAGTTTCATGGCTGCATTGTCGACAAACATATAGTCCACCTTGATGTCCGGATAGGAGGCCTCCATTCCCTGCGCAACCTCTCTCCAGAGCCTTGAGGATTCGAGGACATTGGCCTTGTCGACCACGGTGAGGTGTTTGCGCCTGCGTCCTGCGAAGTCGAATGCCAGCTTTAGGATGCGCTCGATCTCGGCCCGGCTGTAGATGTTGGTGTCGTAGGCTGTGTTGCCGTTGTCCTTGCGTCCCTTCTCCCCGAAGTACATTCCGCCGGTGAGTTCCCTGATGCAGACGAAATCGGCTCCGTCCACGAGCTCGGTCTTCAGAGGTGACTTGTCGGCGAGGGACTTGAAGGTCTCGACCGGGCGGATGTTGGCGAAGAGACCGAGTTTCTTGCGGATTGCCAGAAGTCCCTGCTCGGGGCGTACCTTGGCGGTAGGGTCGTTGTCGTACTTCGGGTCTCCGACCGCGCCGAAGAGCACAGCGTCGCTGTCCATGCAGGTCTTGTGGGACTCCTCCGGGTACGGGTCGCCGCACTCGTCAATTGCGCAGGCTCCCACGAGGGCCTTCTTGTACTCGATTTTGTGGCCGAAGCGTGCAGCCACGGCGTCAACGGCCTTCACGGCCTGCCCGACGACTTCCGGGCCGATGCCGTCTCCCGGCACCAATGCTATTCTGATGTTCATTGTGATTCCTTTTTGAATTTGAAAATTGTTGTCGGTTGTTTCCGGACATGCCTTAATCCGTCAGGCTACTGCCTGCGTCCCTTCTCGAATTTCTCGATGTCCTCCTTGTGCTCCAGGAGATAGTCGATGTCGTCGAGGGCATTCATCAGGCAATATTTCTTGTAGGCATTCAGCTCGAACTTTTCGGTGCGTCCGGTTGCGTTGTTCGTCACGGTCTGTGCCGGCACGTCCACCCTTACCGTCATGTAAGGGTCCTTCCTGATCGAGTCGAAAAGCTCGGCCAGGAATTCCTCGGAAACAGTGACCGGAAGGACGAAGTTGTTCAGCTCGTTGTTCTTGTGGATGTCGGCGAAGAAGCTCGAGATGACCACCCTGAAACCGTAGCCTGCGATGGCCCATGCGGCATGTTCGCGGCTCGAACCGCTGCCGAAGTTCTTTCCCGCCACCAGGATTTCTCCTGAATATGCCGGGTCGTTGAGTACGAAATCCTTGTTGAGGCTTCCGTCAGGATTGTATCTCCAGTCACGGAAGAGGTTGTCACCGAAGAATTTCTCATCCCTGGAAGTGGCCTTGAGGAATCTGGCCGGGATGATCTGGTCCGTGTCCACATTCTCCAGCGGGAGCGGGATGCAACGGCTTTCAATTATGTCGAATTTCTGTTTCATGTCAGTCTGTTATTGAAGCAAGGTTCTAGGATCGGTAACCACTCCGGTGACAGCGGCTGCAGCGGCGGTGAGAGGGGAGGCGAGAAGGGTCCTCGAGCCCGGCCCCTGACGCCCCTGGAAGTTTCGGTTGGAGGTGGAGACACTGTATTTCCCTGCCGGAATCTTGTCGTCGTTCATCGCAAGGCAGGCGGAACAGCCCGGCTGGCGGATTTCGAAACCGGCCTCTTCCAGGATCTTGTCCAGCCCCTCTTCCCTGATCTGTTTTGAGACGGCCCAGGAGCCCGGGACGAGCCAGGCCGTGATGTCCGGATTCTTCTTCCGGCCCTTCACGATGGATGCGAAGGCGCGGAAGTCTTCGATACGGCCGTTGGTGCAGGCGCCAAGGAAGACATAGTCCACCTTCTTGCCGATCATCCGGTCACCGGCGCTGAATCCCATATATTCAAGAGACTTGCGGAATGACTCGAGCCCTTCTTCCGGGATTGAGCTCTCCTGCGGGATTGTGCCGTCGATTGCAGTGCCCATGCCCGGGTTGGTACCGTAGGTAATCATGGGGGCGATGTCCTCCGCCTTGAAGATGATTTCCTTGTCGAAGACGGCATCGTCACCGCTGCGCAGGGTTTTCCAGAAGGCGACTGCCTTGTCCCAAGCTTCGCCTTTCGGGGCATATTCACGGCCCTTCAGGTACTCGAAGGTCGTCTCGTCCGGAGCGATGAAGCCTCCTCTTGCACCCATCTCGATCGAGAGGTTGCACAGGGTGAGCCTTCCTTCCATCGTCATTTCGCGGACTACGCTCCCTGAATATTCAATGAAATAGCCGGTGGCTCCGGAAGTGGTTATCTGCTGCATGAGGTAGAGGGCTACATCCTTCGGGGTGACTCCCTTGCCGAGCTTGCCTTCGATGCTGATGCGCATCGACTTCGGCTTCTGCTGGAGGATGCACTGGCTTGCGAGGGCCATCTCTACCTCCGAAGTGCCGATTCCGAAAGCTACCGCTCCCATCGCTCCGTGGGTAGAGGTGTGGGAATCGCCGCAGACGATGGTCATTCCCGGGAGGGAGAGTCCTTTTTCAGGCCCTACGACGTGGATGATGCCGTTGCTCGGGTCCATCATTCCGTAGTGGGTGAGTCCGAATTCCTCGGCGTTCTTCCTGAGGGTCTCGACCTGTGTGCGGGAAATCTCGTTTTCGATTTCTTTGTCCTGGTCGTGTGTAGGGGTGTTGTGGTCAGGCATGCAGAAGACTTGTGCGGGGCGGAAGCACCTGATGCCTCTCTCCCTCAGCCCCTCGAAAGCCTGGGGGCTGGTGACTTCGTGGCAGTAGAGCCTGTCGATGTACAGCTGCTGGGGTCCGTCCTCTATGGAGTTGACCACGTGGCTGTCCCAGATTTTGTCAAAAAGTGTGTTCATTGTCTGTCAGTTCTTTATCTTGTTCAAGCAGTCCACATAGGCCTCGATTGAGGCGGTGACGATGTCGGTGTTGGCCCCGAAGCCGTAGCAGACCTGGTCTCCGCTGCCGACCTGCATGTGCACCTTGCACATGTCGTCAGAGCCTTTCGTGACTCCCTGGATGGTGAATTCGTTGATTGTGACCGGACGTTTGATGATCTGGCGGATGGCGTTGATAGCCGCGTCCACAGGACCGTTTCCGGTAGCGGCGGCGGTGAACTTCTCCCCCGAGATGTCCACTCCGATGGAGGCTACCGGCTTCATTCCGATACCGCTGCTGGCCTGCAGCCAGTCCACTTTGATGTGGTGTGCCTCTGCCCGGTCAGCTCCGGCGAGCATCAGGATGTCGTCATCGTGGATTTCCTTCTTCTTGTCGGCAAGTTTGAGGAATTCCTGGTAGACGTTGTTCAGGGCCTCTTCGCTGAGTTTCACTCCGAGAGCCTCCAGCCTGAACTTGAGGGCGGCGTGACCGCTCCTTGCGGTGAGCACGATGGAGTTGGTGTCAACTCCTACATCGACAGGGTCGATGATTTCGTAGGTTTCGGCATTCTTGAGCACTCCGTCCTGGTGGATTCCGGAGGAGTGGGCGAAAGCGTTCTTTCCGACGATGGCCTTGTTGGGCTGTACCGGCATGTTCATAAGGCTTGAGACCATCCGGCTGATGCCGTAGATTTTCTGTGTGTTGATGTCCGAGTGCACTTCCAGGCCCTTGTGGGCCTTGAGAATCATCGCAATCTCCTCGAGAGCGGTGTTTCCTGCCCTTTCACCGACTCCGTTTATGGTGACTTCGACCTGGCGGGCTCCGTTGAGGACACCGGCCATCGTGTTGGCAGTTGCCATTCCCAGGTCATTGTGGCAATGGGTGGAGATGATTGCGTTTTCGATTCCGTCCACGTGCTCCATCAGGTACTTGATCTTTGCACCATATTCTTCAGGGAGGCAGTAGCCTGTGGTGTCAGGAATATTCACGACCGTGGCTCCGGCCTTGATGACGGCCTCGACCACCCTTGCGAGGTACTCGTTGTCAGTCCTTCCGGCGTCCTCAGCATAGAACTCGACATCTTCCACGCGCTTCTTGGCATATTTGACGGCGCGGACGGCCCTTTCGAGAATATCCTCCCGGTTGGACTTGAATTTGTACCGGATGTGGGAATCAGAGGTCCCGATACCAGTGTGGATTCTCTTGTGTTTTGCGTACTGAAGGGCATCAGCAGCCATGTCGATGTCCTTTTCCACAGCTCTCGACAGAGCGCAGACGGTCGGCCACGTCACGGCCTTGGAGATCTCGATCACGGAATTGAAGTCTCCGGGACTGGAGATCGGGAAGCCTGCCTCAATGGCATCCACGCCGAGGGATTCGAGCGCTTTCGCGAGCTGGATCTTCTCGACCGTGTTGAGCTGGCAGCCTGGTACCTGCTCACCGTCTCTGAGTGTGGTGTCGAAAAAGTAGACTTTGTTCTTGTCCATTGTTATCTTTTGTTTAGTTCATTTGTTGTTTCATTACATCCATTTGCTGAAGAATTTCCAGGTTTCTTCGTAGGTGTCCATGTCGGCGTCGGACCAGGAATGGTTCCCTCCTTTGACTTCGTAGAGCCAGACTTCCATCGGCTTGCCGTTGGCAGCCTTGAGCCCTCTTCCGAACTTGTAGAGGGTTACCTTGTTGCGGCCTTCCCTGACCGGAAGTTCCTCGACAGTCTGGGAGACGCATCCGTCGGCATTGACCACCCGGCCGACCGCCACCGGTACAGGAGCGTAGGCTCCCCATCCTCCGGCATTGTCCGGGTCACCGAGCCACTCGGAAATCCGGTCCTCGGTACCGTGCACTTCCATGAACGGCACCGGTCCGCTCACTGGGTACTTCTCGAACATCCACAGGAGGGAAAGACCTGCGATGGACGCGATTGCCGTGAATGCCTTCGGCTTGCGCATCGCGGTCAGGTAGCACATCTCCCCACCGTTGGACATTCCGGTGAGGAAGGTTGCTGAGCCGCTGAAACCGTAGTCCTTGCGGAGTTTCTTTGCGAGGGCGCAGACGAAAGCGACATCATCGACCTTCATCCCTTCCTGGGACGGATAGCCGACATTCCATCCGGTGTGGCCGGTAGGGTCCTTGAGACCTTGCGGAATGCAGATGGCATAACCGTGGGCTTCTGCCGCGGTGATCAGTGCCGGTGGCATCTTGTCGATGCCTCCGCCATAGCCGTGCAGGGCGATGACAAGAGGGGCGCCCTCCCCGGCTCCTTCAGGAATGTAGAGCCGGTATTCCCTTTCGTAGCCCTGGTTCTTTATCGTGAGGCGAAGGTCGCGTGCTCCTGTCTGTGCCGAAAGCGGGGCACAGGCCAGGAGGATGACGGTGATGATTGCAATGATGTGCGTTCTCATATTCAGAAACTATTTTTCCATTGCTGCTTCCACTGCCTTGAAGTAGCGGTAGGAGTTGACTTTCAGTTCGCCTGCAGCAGCTTCGTCGAGGACGACGGTGCCCTTTTCATGGAGCTGGAGGGCGGACAGGGTCACATAGTGGCTGACACCTCCTTCGATTGCCTCCCTGACGACCCTGGCCTTTCGGCTCCCGAGAGCAAGGATGAGCACCTCCCTGGCGCTGCAGACCGTGCCCACGCCCACTGACATAGCTTTCTTCGGAACGAGATTGACGTCACCGCCGAAGAAGCGGGAGTTTACGATGATGGTGTCTTCAGTGAGGGTCACCACCCTTGTCCTTGAATTGAGCGAGGAGAAAGGCTCGTTGAAGGCGAGGTGTCCGTCTTCGCCGACTCCGCCGAGGAAGAGGTCGATTCCGCCAGCATCGAAGATGGCCTCTTCATATTCCTCGCACTCCTTGTCGAGGTCCGCCGCATTTCCGTTGAGGATGTGGATGTTCTCCCTCGGGATGTCAATGTTGTTGAATAGGTTCTTGAACATGAAGCTGTGGTAGCTCTCCGGGTGCTCCTCAGGGAGTCCGACATATTCATCCATGTTGAAGGTGATGACATTCCTGAAGGAGATTTCCCCTGCAGCGCACATTCTGGAAAGCTCTGCGTAGGTGCCCAGCGGGGTCGAACCCGTAGGAAGCCCGAGCACGAAAGGCTCGTCGGAGACTGCTGCCTTTGCCTTGATGGCGTCTGCGATGTAGTGAGCTGCCCAGAGGGAAGCTTCGCTGTTGTTGTCCTTGATGACTACTCTCATGATATTTCGTTTTTTTAATTGTCTGTCTTTAAATATGTTCCCGCCTTTTCCGGGAGTTTTTGCCGGGGTCTCAGGCCACCTTTCAGCGCAGCTTCAGGAAGACCTCGATGGCCTGGTACTCGGCCATGCCCAGTTCGTCATAGAGCTTTGCCGTGTTCTGCGTGCGCTCTTCAGCTCTCTGCCAGAATTCGCGAGGGTCGTCGCCCGGGAACGGAACGATGTCCTTCTGGGAGATGTGGCGGTAGATGGCATGGCGTTTCTCGATCATCTCCTCCGGGCTGAGAGGAACAGCCATGTCCACCCTTCCGAGCTCCCACTCCATCCAGGCACCCCTGTAGAGCCAGATTGTCGTGGATTCAAGCCAGTCGTTGCCCTCTTCCCTGAGCTGGTCGATAGCCTCGAGGGCGGCCTCGGTGCAGACCCTGTGGGTCCCATGAGGGTCGGCGAGGTCTCCAGCCATGTAGATCTGGTCCGGCCGGATCTGCAGGAGAAGTTCCTTGATTATGTCGATGTCGGCCTGGGTGCGCGGAAGTTTGGTGATTCCTCCCGACTCGTAGAAAGGAAGGTTCAGGAAGTGGACATTGGTCTTGTCGTTCAGCCCGAAGCTCCTGTCGGCACTCCTGGCCTCGCTCCTCCTGATAGCGGCCTTAAGGGCCAGCAGTTCCTTCGGCTCAGGCTCTCCCGGCTTCTTGGAATCGATAAGGCTGCGGACCTCGTCGAACCTGTCGCCGAAACCGAGCTGGCAGGCAGCGTCCATGTGCTGGAGCACCACATCGTCGTGGACGGCAAGGTCGCCGGACGTCTCGTAGGCAACATGCACATCATGCCCCTGGTGGACAAGACGGATGAAGGTTCCTCCCATCGAGATCACATCATCGTCCGGGTGAGGGGAGAAGATGAGGACTTTCTTCGGGAACGGTGTTGACTTGACAGGTCTTGTGCTGTCATCGGCATCCGGTTTCCCTCCCGGCCAGCCGGTGATGGTGTGCTGGAGGTCGTTGAAGACGTCTATGTTGATTTTATGGTAAGGCCCGTAGAGTTCGAGCAACTCTCCGAGCGAGTTTTCGAGATAGTCTGCCTGGGTCAGCTTCAGAATAGGCTTGTGGAGGCTCTGGCAGAGCCATACGACTGCTTTCCTGATGAATTTCGGGCTCCAGTCGCAAGGACCTACCAGCCATGGAGCCACCGTCCTGACCAGTTTGGAAGCCGAATTTTCTTCCGTGAAAAGGGTGATGTTGTCGTGCTTCTGGAAATATGATGCCGGGCAGGAAGGCGAAATATCTCCTTCCACAATATCCCTGACGACATCGGCCTTGCTCTCGCCCCAGGCCATCATTATTACTCTCCTTGCGCTCATCATCGTCGAGATGCCCAGGGTGATTGCCGACTTCGGAGTTACGGAAATCTCACCGTTGAAGAATCGCGACTGGATCTTCCTGCTCTTGTAGGACAGGGCTACCGTGTGGGTGCGGCTGGTCTCGAGGGCTCCGACTTCGTTGAATCCGACCTGTCCCTGTTCGCCTATTCCGATGACAAGGAGGTCCATCCCCCTTGCCGATTTCTCGAATTCTGCGCAGTAGTCCGATACCCTGTCTTTCGGCAGGGTCCCGTCGAGGATGTGGACATTCTCTTTCCTGAAATCCACTTTCCTGATGAGAAGGTCCATCAGCACAGTGTTCCTGCTCTTGGCGGATTCGCGCTCGCAAGGGTAATATTCATCGATGCCGAACACTTCGACATCCTCGAAGGAGATTTCTCCGGCCTCGTACTTCCTGACCAGGATCGGGAAGAGGGTTTTCGGAGTGTTCCCAGATGAGAATCCGAGTTTGAAAAGTCTCGGGAGTCCGGCCTTCCTGTGGTCGGAGATGGCTTTGATGATGATGTCGGCGATTCTTTCGCTGGCAGCGGCAGCCTCATCGTAGATCTCGGTAGTGATCTTTTCGTACGAGTGGAGAATCCCTTTCGGGAGCTCGCTCTCGCGGAGTCCGCCGTCTTTCGGCAATGAGAAATGTTTCATTCTGTTCAGATTGTTTTTCGTTTTCGTGTGATATGTTTCGCTGCCCTTTACAGTGGGCCAATCTTTTCAGTCGTCTCCGGCCTTTAGGGGGCTAGAGTTGTGAATATGCCGGGGTGAACGTGTCCCCGTGCTCGAGGTCGCCCCAGGTGATTCCCTTCTTCAGCCAGGCATTGCGCTGCCGTGCGGTACCGTGGGTGAAGGAGTCCGACACCACATAGCCCCTGGCCTTTTTCTGGAGATAGTCGTCCCCGATCTTGCTGGCGCAGTCCAGGGCGTTCCTGATGTCGTTGTCATCTATCGAGTTGTACATCCTGTCATCATTGTTGGCCCAGACTCCGGCATAGTAGTCGGCCTGGAGCTCGAGCCGGACGCTGATTTCGTTGGCTTCTTTCTGGGAGGACCTGTTCATCAGCTTGTGGGCCTCTCCGAGTGTTCCCAGAAGGTACTGGACGTGATGTCCGACCTCGTGGGCGATGACATAGGCATAGGCCAGGTCTCCGTCGGCGCCGATTGAGGACTTCATCGAAGTGAAGAAGCTCAGGTCGATATAGACCGTCTGGTCCGCAGAGCAGTAGAACGGTCCGATGGAGGAGTTTGCGGCTCCGCAACCGGAAGATGTGGCTCCGGTGTAGAGGACCATCCTCGGTGCCTGGTACTCATAGCCGTACTTCGAGAACTGCGCTGTCCAGACATCTTCTGTGCCGGCAAGGATCTTCTTGGCAAAGGTCGCCAGTTCCTGCTCTTCGCTTGAGAATCCGGTACCTCCGTCAGTCTGCTCGACTGCTTCCTGTCCTCCAAGCTGCTCCAGAAGCGGAAGCGGGTTGACTCCCAGCAGCATCAGGATGAGGGCAACCACGATTGCCCCGCCTCCGATTTTGATTCCTCTCATGGAGGATCTGCCCCTGCGGTCTTCTACGTTGCGGCTTTCGCGCCATCCTTCGAGATTCATAATCGTCCGATGTTGAAATATGTTTCTTGAATATATTCAATAAATATAGTGTATATTCTTACAAAGATAGTTGGTTTTCGCGAATTTTCAGTTGTTGTTTGCTTTTTCGTGGAAAATCAATACCTTTGTGGGCGTATTCCTGCCCGAGTGGTGAAATGGTAGACACGAAGGACTCAAAATCCTTTGCCCCTTAAAGGCGTGCCGGTTCGAGTCCGGCCTCGGGCACAGGAATGAGCCGGCTGATTGGAGATCCTCAGCCGGCTCATTTTGCGTTGTGGCTGGACTCCTCTGCTTACCAAATAATTATGAGGTTTCCTTTACTTTCTTTATGAATAATTCAGGTTAAAT
>JBJFDD010000349.1:0-4779 GCA_051889815.1 Candidatus Cryptobacteroides sp.
CCTTGGAGCGGACGGAAACCCTGAAGCGGCCTTCATCTTCCGTCAGCAGGAGGCTCATCCGGACTTCCTTGATTGCCAGCGGGATATTCACGAAGCCTTCCGCCTCTCCCTGGATGAATCCGAACCTTTCCTGGGTTGGCTTGTCAAGAATCATGAAGGCGACTCCGTCCTCCGTGATCCGGAGGTTCTCGCTGAGCATGTACCCCATCAGCCTGATCCTGTTTTCCCTGTAGCAGTTGTAGAGGGAGTTGAGGATCCTGTTCCTTTCGGCTCCTGCCCCGATGAGCCTGGAGGCCATCTCCAGGGTTGAAGGGAAAACCGAGTTGGCGAAGTTGTTGGTGTCGGTGGTCATGCCGGTCATCAGGGCGTTTACGCATGCCCTTGGGAGTCTGCCGGCAGAGCCTCCGGTATAGTCGGTGTCCATCAGGATATGGAACAGGACTTCGCAGGCGGAGGATGATTCCGATGTCGAGAACACAAGGTCGAAAGATTCCGTGTCAGGGTTCAGGTGATGGTCAATCAGGACTTTCGGGGCGGTTGAGGCTTTCAGTACTTCCGCCAGGGAACCGGTCCTGTCAAAGGCATTGAGGTCAATGCAGACCAGGAGGTCGCTGGAGAGGATCCTCTGCTGCGTCTGCCCGGGGAAGAGACTGTTGTCAAGAACCTGTACCGACGGGACGCCCGCAGTCATGAAACACAGGGAGGCAGGGATGCTGTCCGGCACGGCCAGGGCGGCATCCTTGCCAAGGCATTCCTTAAGGAATGAAGTCAGTCCCAGGCCACTGCCCAGAGCGTCTCCGTCCGGGTGGGTGTGGACTGCAACGGTTATGACCGAAGATTCGGCTATCAGTCTTTCCAGGTTCTTTATCTTGTCCATAATGCTTCTGCAAAATTACAAATTATATTGCATTTCATAAATCATTTTTCTAACTTTGTCCAGAATTGACATTATGTCTGTTTCTTGAAGAAAAACTAAAAAACATAGAATAATGAACAAGACACTGAAAACGATTATCAGCCTGGTGCTTTTGTGCTGCATCTGCGGTCTCGTTTACCTCATTTATGACAGCGTTATGCAGCCTGTCAGATTCAACAAGGAACAAGCTGCGAGGGAGAAGGTTGCCATCCAGCAGCTCAAGGACATCCGTGACCTTCAGGTCGCCTACAAGAGCGTCAACAACAGGTACACCGCTTCTTTCGACACCCTCAAGCAGTTCTACAGGGAAGGCCAGATGAGTGTCCTCATGCAGATCGGTTCCCTTGACGATTCAGTTGCCGTAGCACACACCAACGCCGTCAAGAAGGCCAACAGGAAGATTTCTGACACAGACCTCTTCAACCTCTACAAGGCCGGTGACAAGAACCTCGTGTTCTCAATCCAGAACAAGATTGCCGTAAAGGACACCCTGTTCCGCAACAGGGAGAATTTCAACATCGACAACATCGACATCATTCCTTTTACCGAGGGCCAGAAGATTGAGATGGATGCTATCGTAAAGAAGGTTTCCGGTGTGGATGTGCCTCTCTTCGAGGCCAAGCTTCCTTACAAGGCTCTCCTCAACGGTCTTGACAACCAGCTGAGAATCAACCTCGACGCAGACCGCAGGGAACAGGGTCGCTATGAGGGTCTTCAGGTCGGCAGCATTTCCGCTCCAAACAACAATGCAGGAAACTGGGAGTAGGATAAGCTGATGGATCAGAAACCGCCGAAAAGAATATCCATTCAAGTCAGCTTGAGTGGATATTCTTTTAGAATATACGAAGCCGGGGAACTCGTCTCAGCCACCGGGTGGCATGCACCCGGGGAGGAACTGCCTGCGGTCTGGTGCAGTGACCCCTACGACCGGGTGCTTCTTTCTGTACTTACTCCTAAGATTACCTTGGTGCCCGATTCTTTTTTTGACCCCCAGGCCGCAGGGGAGTTGCTTTCCTCGACGGTTGACCTCAACCCTTCCGGGAAGGTGGAAACGGTCCGTCTGGATGAGTATTCGGCCTGGCTGGTGTATTCCCTTGACGGGTATTCCATCCCGTGTCCGGAAATTTCCGGGCTGACAGTTCCTGATCCTCTTCCTGAGATGTACTTCATCCTGAAGGACCTTCTCGGAATTGGCCAGTACAACAGGATTGTAGCTTCCTTTGCTGACGGCTATCTCCATCTGGCCATAGCACAGGACAGGAATCTCCTGCTTTCGAATGTCTTCGAGGCTCCCGACTTCACCACTGCCGAGTACTACATTTTCCTTTCCTTGAAGAAACTGCAGCTCAATCCCGAGGTGTCGGTCATCCATTTCAGGACTCCTCTGTCCGAAGAGCAGGAATTGTCCCTTTACAGGTATTTCAAAGGAGTGGAAAGGCTATGAGAATCATCGGCGGAAGACTTGGCGGAAAGACCATCAATCCGCCTGCGGGCTATGCGGCCCGCCCGACAACTGATTTCGCCCGCGAGGGCCTGTTCAATGTACTCGGCAATGAATATGAGTTCGAGGACCTGAAGGTGCTTGACCTTTTCGGGGGGACCGGTGCCGTTGCCTTCGAGTTCGCGTCAAGGGGTGCGGCGAGAGTTTATTCAGTTGAGATGTCCAGGGAGAATGCGAGTTTCATCAAGTCGGAATCTTCAAGGTTGGGTCTGGACAATGTGACTATGGTGAGGGACAATGTCTTCGATTTCCTCCCTATCTGCCATGAGAAGTTCGACCTCATCTTCGCGGATCCTCCCTATGCACTCCAGGGACTTGAGACGCTTCCGGACAGGATTTTCGCCCTTGACATCCTCTATCCCGGCAATTATTTCATCCTTGAGCACGGGGATGAGCATTCTTTCACCGGCCACCGCCATTTCAAGAAAGAGAAGCGGTACGGTCGTGTCCACTTCTCTTTCTTTTCCACTGAATAGCTTTTCGCTGCCCCGGATTGCGGGGAATATGTTCCTATTTCACCAGGTTGCCGAGAATCGATCTCGTGATTTCCCTTGTGAGAGTTCTTGTCGCGGCAGTCGTGGCGTTCTTGACAACCTTGGATGAGCCTGTCTTTCCCTTTGTGGTTTTGCTTCCTCCGCTCTTGCTCTTGCCGCTGACTTTTTCCGAGACAGCGTTGCCGACAGACGTTGCGACAGTCGCCGTGACTGCGGTGAGAACAGCCTTGGCTACCTTCCCGAAGACTGATGAGGTTCCTTTGGAGGCCCTGCCGGCTCTCTCCTTCTCCTGTTCTTGCTCCTGACGAGCCTGGGCTTCCTCTTTCATCTGCTGTTCCTTTTCTGCGAGAAGTATTTCGAAGGCACTTTCGCGGTCGATTGCCTTGTCGTATTTTCCGTAAATCTTCGATCCTTTGATGAGCTGGTTTCTCTGGGAGCCGTCAATTGCTCCGATCTGGCTGAGCGGGAATAGAATCTTGGCCTGCTGGACCATCGAAGGAGCACCCTTCTCATCCAGGAATGAGACCAGGGCCTCGCCTGTGCCCAGGTTCATGATGGATTCTGCGGTGTTGAAGGCAGGATTGGCACGGAATGTCTCTGCAGCGACCTTTACGGCCTTCTGGTCTTTCGGGGTGTAGGCCCTGAGGGCATGCTGGACCCGGTTTCCGAGCTGTCCGAGGATGGACTCCGGAATGTCGGTAGGGCTCTGGGTGATGAAGTAGACTCCGACTCCCTTGCTTCGGATGAGGCGGATAACCTGCTCGATCTTGTCGGTCAAGGCTTTGCTTGTGCCGTCGAAGAGCATGTGGGCCTCATCGAAGAAGAACACAAGTTTAGGAAGGTCCATGTCGCCTACTTCCGGGAGGGTGGAGTAGAGTTCGGAAAGGAGCCAGAGCAGGAATGTCGAATAGACCCGGGGCTTGAGCATCAGCTTGTCGGCAGCCAGGACATTCATCACACCCTTGCCGCCTTCCGTTGCGAGGAGGTCGTAGATGTCGAATGATGGCTCTCCGAAGAAACTGCCTGCACCTTCGTTCTCGAGAGTCAGCAGCGCTCTCTGGATGGCACCTATGGATGCCTGGGCGATGTTGCCGTAGATGGCGGTATATTCAGAAGCATGCTCACTGACATAGTTGAGCATCGAGCGGAGGTCCTTGATGTCGAGAAGGAGCAGGCCTCTCTCGTCGGCAATCCTGAAGAGGATGTTCAGTACTCCCTCCTGGGTGTCGTTCAGCTCGAGAATCCTGGAGAGAAGTTGTGGACCCATTTGGGAGATTGTGCAGCGCATCGGGTGTCCCTGTTCCCCGAAGACATCGAAGAAACGTACCGGGCAACTCTGGAACCGGGCTTCGCTTATTCCGAATTCAGGCATCCTCTTTTCGATGAATCCGCTGAGCCTTCCAGGTTGGGATATTCCTGAGAGGTCCCCTTTCATGTCGGCCATGAAGCAAGGGACTCCGGCCTGGCAGAAGGTTTCGGCCATGACCTGGAGGGTGACTGTTTTTCCTGTACCGGTTGCTCCGGCAATCAGTCCGTGCCTGTTTGCCATTTTGCCGTTTATCGAGAGAGGCCCGTCCGGGCAGTGGGCTATCCAGAGCCCGTTGTTGGAATCGAACATATTCTTGAATTATTGGTTTGTCTTTGGGTGCAGGCGGCATTTCCAGATGGCGAAAAGGCCGGCAGAGGCGAAGAAGAACAGAACCCCCAGCCATGGGGCGGCAGCCGCGCTGATTCCGAATCCGACCTTGTCCACAAGGATGAAGGTCCCGCAGACGGCAGTCATGAATGATGCCGGAAGGAGTGTGATGAGGTATTTCATCCCGCTTCTTTTCTTGGCCAGAAAAACCGTCAGAGCCCAGAGGGTGGAG
>JBJFDD010000350.1:0-4768 GCA_051889815.1 Candidatus Cryptobacteroides sp.
TATCTGTGGTGGGGGTGGTGACTCTAGGTGATGAGGAAACCGGAGGACCTAGAGAGCAGATGTGCCCTACAAGTGCCTGTGGTGGGGGTGGTGACTCTAGGTGATGAGGAAACCGGGGGACCTAGAGAGCGGATGTGCCCTACAAGTGCCTGTGGTGGGGGTTGATGTTTTAGGTCCATTTGTCAAGGGCGACCGGTCGAGAATCAGCCTCTGAACCGGTTGTATGGCCGGTTGAGTGTTCGAGCTTTGTCCTGCGCAAATCCACCTATCGTGGCACCCTGCCTCACAGCTATCTGTGGTGGGGGTGGTGACTCTAGGTGATGAGGAAACCGGAGGACCTAGAGAGCAGATGTGCCCTACAAGTACCTGTAGCGGGGGTTGATGTTCTAGGTCCATTTGCCCGACGATAGACCCGACGATGGGCCCGGGCGAGAATCGGTATGTGCTCCAGTCGGGAAGACTGTTGGGGGGGGAGGTTGGCTTTATTCCGGGGCAGTCTTATAACAACTAAAAAGGATGACCTTTTGAGTCATCCTTGTGGAGCGGAAAACGAGACTTGAACTCGCGACCCCGACCTTGGCAAGGTCGTGCTCTACCAACTGAGCTATTTCCGCGTTGCGATTGCAAAGTTAGGCATTATTTTGTTATTTCCAAACTTTTCGAAAAAAAACTTTCGATTTGCTTGCCATATTGCTTGCCGTAAACTCTAGTCCGGATAAGGGTACAAGCCACTACCGTCCTGCTGCCGCTATTTCCTGCGTAGTGCAAGGACCTCCAGGACAATGATATATTGCAGTTCCGCGAGCAGGTAGAGCGGGGCTATTTCCTGCGGTGTGCAAGGACCTCCAGGACTACTACAACTGCACCGGCGAGGACTGCGCAGATTACGGCGGGAAGCACGTGAAGATCTCCGGCAGGGCAACCGGTGAGGACGTTAGCGGCCTCATAAGCTGCCTTGTCGGCCCACGGCCAGACCTTGACCAGTGAACCCACGGTGAAGCCGATCAGCACAAGCAGGGTCTGCTTCTCGTAATGGGCGATCAGCCAGTGGAGTATCTTTGAGAATGCTATGATGCCGACAACGCAGCCGACAGCGAAGACCAGCAGGACGGGGATGTCCAGGTTGCTGACTGCGCTCATTATGTAGTCGTACTTCCCGAGGAGCACCAGAATGAAGCTGCCGGAGATGCCCGGGAGGATCATCGTGCAGATTGCGATGGCTCCGCAGACGGCGATGAACCACGGCGAATCAGGTGTGCTGGAAGGGGAGAGAAGACAGATTGTGGCACCGAGAGCGGCTCCGAGGACCAGCCAGGCCAGGTCTGCGGGTTTCTTGCCCTTGATGTCAGCCAGCATGAAGATGGCGGAGACCAGGATCAGCCCGAAGAAAAAGGCCCAGGTCTGCACGGGGTGGTGGCTGAGGACATATTCCATCAGCTTCGCCAGCGAGAAGATGCTTGCTACGACTCCGGCCCCGAGCCAAAGCAGGAATGTCCCGTGAATATGCTCCCAGAACTCCCTGAAACTGCCTTTGAAGAGCAGTTTCCAAGCCTTCGGGGTCAGAATGGCGTTGAGCGCCCCGATGAGTTCATTGAATATGCCGGTGAGGAGAGCGATTGTGCCTCCGGAGACTCCCGGGATGACATTCGCCGCGCCCATTGCGAATCCTTTGGCGGCGACTCCGATATTGTGACCGAGTTTGTTCATTTCCTATTCTGGATTAATTCTAGGGTTTACTGGATCCGGTTGAGGTACTCCTTGATGGCCTGGAAACTCTGCAGCTGGGAAAGGTCCTTGCCGGCTGGGTCCGTGATGACAAGGTCGAAGAGATTGCCCTGCAGCTGCTTGCGTCCGATCTTGAATCTTGCGTTCGAGGTTCTTGCCATATATTCAACGGCAAACCCCGGATCCTTGATCAAGGAGATGAACACGTCCGGATTCTGCTCCTTGAGGACATTCATCTTGTACTTGTTCGGTCTTCCGAGCCAGTCCAGGTCCTTCTTGGTAATTGTCGTCTGGATGCTGGTGATCAGCCGGTCTTCGCTCCCTATCTTGCGGAAGTCCTGGAAAAAGACGCTTCCGTTGATGTTGTGCGAGCGGAAGAAGTTCATTATCATTGTCTTGCAGGCGTCAAAGGAAGTGTCCTCCACGTCGATGACAGCGACGTAGCTCCTGATCTTGTCCAGAGGCAGGAATCCTGTCTCGACAGTGCTGGCGTTCTTCTTGAGACTGCTTCTCCTGAAAATATCTTTCGCGAATTCTAACATATCGTCCTTTTTGACTCTTCTTATAAAGTACTACTTCCCGACGGAAGCAATCAACTGGCGGATTTCCTCCTTGGCAGCCTTCCACCTCGGAATGTCAATCTTGGTTCCGATCACTTCGACGACCTTTGCAGCAATTATCGAGCCGACCTCGCCGCAGACCTTCAGCGGCATGCCGAGCGAATGGGCGTACAGGAATCCGGCGGCATAGGTGTCTCCCGCACCGGTGGCATCGATTGTGGCGGCCGGCCACGGCTCGATGAAATGGTACTCATCCCCTTCCTTGACCATCGAACCATCCTTTCCGACCTTTACGATTGCAATCCTGCACTGCTTTGCAAGGTCGTCCAGAGCCTCTCTCGGTTCTTTCTTGGTGTAGGCCCTGGCTTCGCTCTCATTGGCGAAGACTATGTCGATGTACTTTTCGACGAGATTGTGGAAGAAGGCCTCGTTGGACTCCACGACGTTGTAGGATGCCATGTCGATTGAGATGATGCAGCCGGCCTCCTTTGCCATCTGCACGGCCTTGCGTATAAGGTCCTGGTTCTGTACGAGATAGCCTTCAATGTGGAAATAGTCGTAGCCTTCAAAGAACTCTGGCTTGAGGTCCTCGGGCACAAGTTCGAGGGCGGCTCCCATGTAGTCGGCGAATGTTCTTTCGGCGTTGGCGCCGGTGATGAAGCACATTGCGCGGCCCGAACCCTTGGTGCCGGTCAGGAGGGTGGTCCTGACTCCGGACTGTTCCAGGGTGCTCCTGTACAGATGTCCCAGTTCGTCATTGCCGATCTTTCCGATGAAGCCGGAAGGCATCCCGAAGATCGAGGTGCAGGTGATGGTGTTGGCGGCGGAGCCTCCGGGGACATATTTGACTCCGACCTCCTTGAGTTTGGCCCAGATGCTGTTTCCTGTCTCGAGATCGACGTGTTGCATGCTGCCCGGAGGGAGATGGTACTCCCGCAGCATCGACTCATCCGGGAACACTGCCAGGATGTCGGTAAGGGCATTTCCTATTCCTAAGATTGATTTCATGGCTTGTGGTGATGGTCAAAACACAAAGTTAACTATTAATTTTTTATATCTTTGTAACTATTATGAACAATAAGGTTAGGAAATCTGTCCAGTACATATTCTTTTTCCTGCTTGCAGCTGTTCTTCTTTATTTCGCATTCCGCGAAGTCAGATGGGCGGAATTCAAGGCCGCACTCAAGGCTTGCCGCTGGGAGTGGATTGCGGCTTCGATGTTATTCGGAGTCATGTCTTTCTGTTTCAGGGGTTTGAGGTGGCGCCAGCTCCTGTTGCCCATCGATCGCTCCACCTCGTTCAGGACCTGCTTCAATGCTGTGAACATCAGCTATGCTGTCAATCTCGCCCTTCCCCGGGTGGGGGAATTCGTCCGTTGCGGATTCATCACCGCCCGTTCGGCCGCGGATCCTTCGGAGAAGGGACGCCGGATGGCTTCTTTTGACAAGGTGCTAGGGACGGCTGCCCTTGAGCGCTCCTCCGACCTGGTTGCGATGGCTTCCATCCTTGGAATCTTCCTGATTGCAACCTGGGGACGTTTCGGCTCGTTCTTTATGGACAAGGTGCTGGGATCGGCGGCTGAGGGCTTCAGCCTCTCATCGCTTTGGATACTTCTTGCAGCCCTGGGCTGTGCCGGCATATTCATTTGCCTCTGCGTGCGCCTGCGCTCCAGGATACCTTTCCTTGGAAAGATTCTGGGCTTCTGCAAGGGTCTCTGGCAAGGCTTCGTCAGTTGTGTCAGGATGGAAAAAGGCTGGCTTTACCTGCTTCAGACTGCGCTTGTCTGGTTCTGCTACTGGATGATGAGCCTCACCGTGCTTCTTGCCGTGCAAGGTATGGACACGGCTTCCCTTCCAGTCGCGATGGCATCCTGCGTCGAGAATCTTTCGGGCCTCGGTCCTGTGGATGCTCTTTTCCTGATGCTTGTGGGGAGCCTTTCCTCCGTTGTCCCCGTGCCCGGGGGCTTCGGGGCTTTCCATTTCCTTGTCGCCGGAGCGATTTCCTCCGTCTATGGGGTGCCCTTCGAGTTCGGGATGATCTTCGCTACCCTTTCACACGAATCCCAGGCCCTTGTGCAGCTTGCCTGCGGCGGTCTTTCCTACGTTGACGAATCGATAAGAAAATAAGCGTTGAAGGGGAGATGTCCTGCCGGCAGTCGTTTGATGCTGAAAGGGATGCTGATTGAAGAAAAGAGAAGAAACCGAATGGAACTGATGGATTATTATTAACTGGAAAATTATTAACTGATAACCGATAAATGAACATGAAAAGAATCATCACAGTCGCGGCTGTTGCCGTTTGCGCCCTGCTGGCCAGTGTCAGTTCGGCAGCCCAGGAATATTCCTGGAAGGCCAAGTGGATCTCCAAGGAACAGTGTCTGAGCGAGGCTAACACCTGGCTCGCTTTCCGAAAGGATGTGACTTTGGACGATGTTCCTGAGTCTCTGGTTGCACGCATTGCTGCCGACACCAAGTACTGGCTCT
>JBJFDD010000351.1:0-4755 GCA_051889815.1 Candidatus Cryptobacteroides sp.
GAACGGAACACCCCGGAAAAGATGCGCTGGTTTGACAAGTATTGCTGCCAACATTGGAAGTCCTCAAACAAATCGCAGAAAGAGCAGAAATAACTTGATATTCCGGGATACTGATGCCATATTTGCGCTAATTGATACACAAAAGAATATTTACAAAGCCATTCAAATTCCTCACCAATTCCTCTTCGTTCCCGCCGCAGGTGGGTAGGGATGTCGTAGCACATCAGCGCTCTGGCGCGAGGCAAGGCATTTCCCACTCGATTTGCTGTGCGGCAGCGCGTTCGCCTGCAGTGTATTTGTGAATATTAGGCGAAAACATCTATTTTTGTCCCCGCAACCCTTGACTCGTCCCCGGGGTCACTGCTTATCTTTGCCCCGAAAAATGACAGAAAGATGAAAAAAGCAATTCCATTCTTTGCAAGTCAAGCGATTACGCTTTTCGGAAGTCAGATTGTCGCCTTTGCGATCGTCTGGTACATCACCCTGGAAACCGAGTCCGGGTTATGGGTAGCTCTCCTGAGCATCTGTTCCTTCGTGCCGCAGTTCCTGATGTCATTCGTCGGGGGTGCCCTTGCGGACAGATATTCAAAGAAAGCTCTGATTATCGGGGCAGATTCCGCCATCGCCCTCTTCACTCTCGCTCTTGTCCTGTTGATGCCGCTGTTCTCCGGGGGGCTCGCCCTGCGCATTGCCCTGCTTGTGGTTGCCGCCCTGCGGTCGGTCGCTGCCGGCATCCAGACCCCGGCCGTGAACTCCTCGATTCCGCTTCTGGTAAGCCCTGAAGAACTGATGCGCGCCAACGGAATCAACTCCACCTTCCAGTCAGTTGCCAATTTTGCTGCTCCTGCCGCAGCCGGCGCCCTGATGAGCCTGATCAGTCTCGGGTGGACGCTGATGATCGATGTGGCAACTGCCGTCGTCGGAATCTCCATCCTTGCGTTCGTGGCGGTTCCGAAGATGAGTGCCGCTCCGTCCGCCCCTGCCTCCGGCTTTTTCTCCGACATCCGCGAGGGAGTCCGTTACACCCTTTCCGACCGGACCGTAATGCGCGTGCTGCTTCTTTTTGGGGCCTTCATATTCCTGTCAATTCCCGGTGGCTTTCTAGCCAATCTCTTTGTGACCAGGACATTCGGAGACAGTTATGTCTATCTTTCCGCAATGGAAATCACAGGTTTCGCCGGGATGATGCTGGGCGGCATCCTGATGGGTGCCTGGGGCGGCTTCCGCAACAGGTTTCTCACCCTTCTTGTCGCTGCGCTTCTATTCGGAGCAACCGGAATCGCCCTTGGACTTTCACGTAACTTCGTCTTCTATCTTGTTATGATGCTCCTCTACGGTATCCCTCTCACCGCCTACCAGACTGCCACAACCACAATCCTGCAGGAAAGGGTGGAAGAGCAGATGCAGGGCAGGGTGTTCGGGCTTCTGAATTCGATGTATTCAGGATTCCTCCCTCTTGGGATGGCGCTTTTCGGTCCTTTGGCGGACATTGTCCCGCTGCGGGTGCTGATCGTCGCGACCAGCGCCGCCCTGATGATCCTTTCCTCGATAGTCATTCTCAAATATGAAGACATACATTGAAAATAACATAATCCCGCGCTATGACGCCTTTGACGCAGCCCATCGGCGCGACCACGTCAGGCACGTCATCGAGCAGAGCCTTGATCTCGCGCGGCACTACGATGTGGATTTGAATATGGTGTACGCCATCGCCGCCTATCACGACACCGGACTTGCAGTTGACCGCAAGACTCACCACCTGGAATCCGGACGCATTGTGCGCGAGGACACTAACCTGAGGCAATGGTTCTCTCCTTCGCAGATTGAAGTGATGGCTCAGGCTGTGGAAGACCATCGTGCTTCTTCCGACCATGAGCCACGCAGCATCTACGGCAAGATCGTGGCTGAGGCAGACCGGCAGATCGATGCTGAAACTGTGATCCGGCGGACCGTTCAATACGGCCTGTCCCACTACCCTGGACTTGACCGCGAAGGCCATTGGGAAAGGACCCTGGAGCATCTTCAGGAGAAATACGCCGAAGGCGGCTATCTCAAGCTCTGGATTCCCGAGTCTCCCAATGCCGCCCGCCTGAAAGAACTCCAGGCCCTGATAAAGGACACAGGGGCGCTTCGCGAACAGTTCGAGATGGTTTATGACAGCCTGCTTTGACGCGCTGGCACTGTTTTGTGACGTGCTGCCACCGATCAAGTCCAGCCCGGTCTTCGGTTCCTGACACTTTTCCCTTTTCTTTCCGCATTGGCATGTCAATTGCTGTCCTGGGAGACTGAAACTTGCTGATCCAATGAGACAAAAGATAAAAGATGTAGCACTGGTCCTGTCGAGCGGTGGTCCCAGGGGATTTGCTTACATAGGGGCTATTGAAGAACTTGAAAGCAGAGGTTACCGCATAACATCCGTAGCCGGCTGTTCCATCGGGTCCCTTGTCGGTGGTGTTTATGCGGCGGGAGGTCTTGAAGATTTCAAACGCTGGTTGTTCAGGCTCAACAATGCCAGGCTGATGTCCTTGCTGGATGTGTCACTGAGCAAAAGTTACCTGATGAAAGGAGACAAGGTCATCTCTGCCATCAAGGAAGTGGTTCCGGACGTCAAAATTGAAGACCTTCGAATTCCCTATGCCGCAGTGGCGACCGACCTATATACAGGCGAGGAAGTGGTTTTCCGTGAAGGGAAACTGTTCGACGCCATCCGTGCATCCATTTCAATTCCTTCATTGTTCCGACCTGTCCAGTACGGGCGCCACAAGCTCATAGACGGGGGAGCTGTCAATACTGCACCTTTCAGCCTTGTCCACCGCAGCGGTCACGACATCCTGGTCTCGTTTGACGTCAATCGCTTGGACAGTAAAAAGATAGCCGACAATCTCGAACAGCTGGAAAGACTTCGCCAGAACGACAACAAGGTGACTGTCAATGATTTGATCGGCGAAATCAAAAGACACAAAACCGACTCCTTGCTGGACTTCGTCAAGATAGTCGGGGACGAAACAGTCCGTGCACTTGAGAAGAATCGCGAAGCTGATGAAAGGCTCCGGTCGGCAACGGACAAGGCACAACAGCAGAAGATGCCGTTTGCGGAAGAGGATAACTATTATTCCATTCTCTCGCGTACTTTCTCCCTGATGCTCAGTACTATATCCGGGCTCCAGATACAGAAGTACAAGCCTGATGTGCTGGTAACAATGAATTTTGACGCCTATGGCTCAATCGGGGATTATGCCCGTGGCGAAGAAATCTCGGATCTCGGCAGGAAACTGATGTCCGAAGCACTTGACAGGTACGAGGGAGGTAGCACCCCAGTTTCACTAATGTAGAACAAATAGCCATTGGGCAAACTCTCCTGTGCGGTTTTGGGAGGAAGCCGGACTTGGACTTGTCCGTCGTGCATATCCGATAAATTTCGCCGATTCTGTCGTTTATGTCCGATAAATTGATTACCATTACGCCTGATAAAACATTGTCAGACAAGGCTCTCCCGGATGTCTATGACAGAATTGCGGCTGCTGAAGGCAACAGCGGGATATATGTGACAAAGAACCACGTGAAGCAACTCGTTTCCTATGATGGGACTGTTCTGGAACCTTTCGTCATCGATGGTGTTTACAGCCTTGAATATGAAGTGTCTGGCGACAAAAGGACCACAGTGATGGTGGACGACATCATGGTCTACTGCGTTGACAGATGGGAAGGGCTTATGGATGCCGTTACCGGCAGAATCATAACACCTGCCTGCTACTGGAATTTCGAGATGGCCTCAAAGGACTTGTGCCGGGCGGAACTCGGCTTTGATGGGGAAAGCGTCATCATCGACAAAACCGGCAGAGTGATAGGAAACCGTTAACTGCATCCATTGGAGGCGGCTACGAGACTTGCCGTCATTGACGATGTGGCACAATCGCATCTACTTTTCGAGGCTGGTACAATCTACAGATGATATTGTCAGGACTGCCATGACCTGGCCCGAGGCGCTATCTTCTGACGGTCTGAACGAATAGTTTGAGCGCAGGGGCGAGGATGATTGCGGCAATCACAAGGCTGACAATCGGGTCGATGACATAGAGCCCCGTCTTTGCGATAACAAGCCCGGAAACCAGCACTCCCATGGAAACCAGAGTATCTGAAAGCATATGCAGGAAGGATGCTTTGATATTGATGTCCCTGTCCTGTTCCCGCATCAGAAGGCAGGCTGTCGCACCATTGATGATTATTCCAATTCCCGCCGTAAGGGATACCATTGTCGCCTGCACCGGCTCCGGGCAGATGAGCTTGTTGATTCCTTCCACGACAATGAGGGCCACTGCCACAATCAGCAGCACTGCATTCGCAATTGTCAGGCCCTTCGCCGTTTTTGGCTTCGACGCCGCAACAGTAACCGCAGCAAGTGAGATGAGAAGGGTTGCCACATCGCTTAGGTTGTGCCCCGCGTCGCTCACTAGCCCGGCGGAAGAAACCGATATTCCGACGCCGGCTTCGATAACGACATAGAGAAGATTTATGACTGAGCAGACAATCAGCATCTTGCTGAGTTGTAGGTGATGTGCGTGATGTTCGTGTTCCATATATTGTTTTTCCGGATGCGAAGTTAGGGCGCATTTTGTGCAACTGAATTGCAAATTGAGATAATTCGCGAGGGGAAAACGGTGTACTATGGAAGAAGAAATACTTCGTGGCGCGGGCATCAAGTTGTAACTTTGTCATATTGTATTGAGAACTCACCAATATTTATTAAATTTCGCA
>JBJFDD010000352.1:0-4719 GCA_051889815.1 Candidatus Cryptobacteroides sp.
ATATGTCCCAGGTTCGGTCTCGAGGACAAGACCGTAAGCCTCAGGATACCAGCCTTCGCCCTTTACATAATAGTTACCGAAGACATAGGACTGGAGACCCTCTATAGGATTCTTGACTTCATCAACGAAAGCGCCATCCTCGAAGGAAACTGCCAGAAGGGCACCACCGATGTACGACTTCTCAGGAATCTCGAAAGAAACGGTCGTACCTTCTGCCTTGCCTGCCGTGATAGAGAACTGGCTGATCTTTGATGCCGGCATGTAAGGATGCTGGTATTCAAAGGCAGCAGGGGCATAGACATCCACAAGGATTGACTTGCCATCAGCGAAGCTTACAGGCTCATCAAAGGTAAGGACAAGTTTGCCATCTGCGATTTCTCCATCCTTGATCGAAGGAATACCGGTGTCAGGAGTATGGAAAGACTGGACAGCCACCTTTCCCGGGACGCCCTCCGGGCTGCCGGCTACGGCGAAAACAGTGTAGTCGGTATTTGAATCGAGTTCGGACATCTCGATAGTGGCAGAATTGCTCTCGGATGTGTACTTGAATGTACCCTTCTTGATACCTCCGGCCTTTACGGCATAAAGTGTGGAAGCATCAGGAGCTTCGGTAACATTGCCCTTGACGACGGAATAGCTGTAGTAGGAAGCTGCTCCAGAAGGGGCGATGGTGAAACTGCAGGCATTGTCGGACACTTCACCGATGGTGATTGTCATGTCTGCTGCCTTGTCAACCGGATTGGAAATCTCATCCTCTCCGTAACGGCAGGAAACCATGGCGCTTGCGGCAATTGCAGCAAAAGCAATGTATTTGAAAATCTTCTTCATAATCTTAAAAACTAATTTTTAGCCCAGGCTGTGCCAGAGTACAGCAAGGCACCATACCAGACATACATGTCGTCCACGAATGCAATGGTATCCTCTGATGTAAATGTGCCGTCATCCTGCTTGGTGAAGACAATGTTGCCGACAAAACCGACTTTGAAGTCTTCGGTCCATGAGCAGAGTGTCATGTCACCATAGCCCAGGTTTGCGCCAGGCTTCTGACCGTAGGCGAAGGTGATTGTCTTGTGGTCTGCGGACACGATACCCCAGACATCATAACCGGACTTGCCTACAGCCATAGGGACAATAGCATCGCACCATACGATGTTTACATCCTCAGGATCCTTGGTAAGATGCATTGTATAAGTCATATTGCCATAATAATAGTCATTACATGCAACGGTGTAAGTACCGAGGATGTCGGCGAGAGGGTGGTCAAGGTCGAGAATCTTGATGGTACAGGACTTCTCGGCGCCGACATTGGCACCGACTGCACTCTTTATCTTGAGCACGAGAACCTTGTCGCCGGTATAGACTCCGGAGCGATCGATGATATTGACCTTGATGCTGTTGGTCCTTTCAGTGCCTTTGAAGGAGAGTACTCCGGTGTTGTCAGCAAGAGTGTAGTCAACACCTTCTTCGGCAGTTGTCTTTTCAGCATCAATTTCATAGGTAACGGATGCAGACTTCGGATTGACAGAGGCAATGGTGACAGGAATGATCAGTTCACCGGATGTCTCTTCGACAGAGTACGCAGTCTTGTCGAATGCTGCAAACGCATCATTGTCGTCGAACTCAGGGAGTGTGTTCGGGTTGCAAGCTGCGGCGAATGACACAGCAGCTGCGATTGCGAATATTCTATAAATTGATTTCATTTCTTTCTCAATTATTTGTTATAACCGTCATTCTGAACAAGGTTCGGGTTGACAGTGAACTCCCTGTCAGGAATAGGCATTGCCCAACGGTAGTCCTTGGCCGGGATGTTGGTCGGAACCTGGGTACCGGAAACATCCTTTCTTGTCATGGCCCTGCCGGTTCTTGCAAGGTCGAACCAAAGGTGACCTTCCCAGGCAAGTTCCTTAGCCCTTTCAGTATAAACACCGTTCTTGGTTGCAGGCTGGATGGATGCGTTCCTGCTCTTTGCGATGGTCTCGAGGTCACCCAGAGCGGTTGCACCGGAGATGCTTGCACCATTGATGAGAGCCTCGGCACGGTTGAGGTACATCTCGGAAAGACGGAGAACGATTGTATTGTTGGCATCAATCGAGCTCAGGCCCTTGCCGAAGTATTTCATTGTAAAGAGAGCCCTGCCGTCAGTATCAGGCATTACCAGAAGACCTCTGACATCATTTGCCTCATAGAGGTCTGCAAGATCCTGGGAAGCGCCGCAGTCGCCGTAGCCGTTGAAGCTGGACATACCGCAGACATTCTCGTTGCCGCCGCCATAAGACTGGGTGAGGTTCTCATAGACTTCGAAGATAACCTCGCCGCCGGCAGGAACGTCCTGATTGAAGACACTGCTGAACTCGCCGTCCTCGATGCTTGCGATCTGGTCAGGAGTCCACATCTTGTACTTGCCGCTGTTGATGACAAGAGTAGCATAGTCAGCAGCCTTCTGCCACTGCTCGCAGTAGAGATAGACTCTTGAGAGGAGAGCGCGGATGGAGTTGATGTTGGCGCATGCGGTAGCATCGGTGACACCCTTTCTTGAATATGTCGGGTCGATGATCTTCTCTGCCTCGGTGAGGTCATCGATGATCTGCTTGTAGACAACCTTGACGGTCTCTCTCTCAGGCTTTGCCTCAGAATCGACTGTGAGGACCACAGGGACACCGAGATGAGAAGCATCGGCGGTGTAGTTGTAAGGCTGCGCGAAAGTCCTGACAAGGTCGAAGTGAGCGAGAGCCCTGAGGAAGAGAGCCTCTGCCTTGACATTGTTCTTGTCCTGCTCCGGGGCCTCCACATTGTCAAGAGCGGCGATTGCGGAGTTGGCGGAAAGAATCACATAGTAACCGTATGACCAGATACCGCTGGTGTTGGTCGGAGTGAAGTTGACTGAATAGTCATCAATGTAACGGCCGGAATTGTAGTCAGTGTACTGGACCCATCTCTTGCCGTTCATTGTCCTCATCTCGTTGGAAAGGATGAAGTCGCCGCAGTACCATGAGGTAGATGCCAGGGGAGCATAAGCGCCCGCAACTGCCTTGTCGATACCCTGGAAGGTAGAAAGAGTGAGCACGTCCGACTGGGCCATGGCAGGTTCCTTGGTAAGGAAATCCTTGCTACAGCTTGACAGGAGAGCCACTGCGGCCAATGCGTAAATAAATATCTTTTTCATGTTGACGTCGATTTAGAAAGTGAACTCAAGACCGCCTACGATAGACTTGGTAGTAGGGTACTGACCAGCGGTGTTACCTGTCACACCCTGCTCCGGATCCCAGAAGTTGACATCGTTGAAGCAGTAGAGGTTGAGGCCGCTGACATAGACCCTGATGCCCTTCATGGAAATCTTCTTGCAAAGGCTCTCAGGGAGGCTGTAGCCTACAGTGAAGTCCTTGAACCTGAGATAGCTGCCGTCCTCAATCCAACGGTCTGAATTGAAGACATTGGAGTTGGAGGTATTGCCTGCTACAGGCTTAGGGTTACATCCGGTGTCGCCAGGCTGCTTCCAGTAGTTGAAAGAAGAGTACATGTTGTTCATGGAAAGGTCGGCGCCATCGTCCTCGAGATAGTGGTGCTCATTCCAGATGCAGACCTTGTTGCCTGCCTTGAACTCGAAGGCTGCTCCAATAGTGAGACCCTTCCACTGGAAGTCGATGTTGAAACCGCCGACTGCCTTAGGCTCAGGAGATCCTGCGTAGTACCGTCTTGCCTTTGACTGCTGGTTGGTGAGAGAACCGTCCTCAGTGACCCAGAGAGCCTCACCGTTTGAAGGGTTGACTCCGTAGTAGTCATAGAGATACCAGTTGTACATCGACATACCGACAACCTGACGGAGGTTGCTTCCGAGATATTCATCGCCGCCGAGGTCAAGAATCTTGGTCCTGTTGAATGCGACGTTGCCTCCGATGGACAGGAGCATGTCGGTTGTGTGGATGATATTTGCCTCGAGCTGGATCTCAACACCGCTGTTCTTCATTGAACCTACGTTCGAGAAGATGGTGGAGAAACCTGTTGTCTGAGGAATCTGCTTGGTGAGGAGAAGGTCAACGGTCTTGCGGTTGTACCAGTCGATGCTACCGGTGATGGTGTTGTCGAGAATGCCGAAGTCGAGACCGAAGTCAAGAGTCTTGTTGCGCTCCCAGGAAAGGACGCGGTTCTCGAGCTGTGAAGGAAGGTAACCGGTCAGACCGTTGTAGATGGCTGCGCCGTAAAGACCGTAGGCCTTGTAAGGAGCGATACCGTTGTTACCGTTGACACCGTAGCTGCCTCTTATCTTTAGGAGGTTGACTGCCTGAACATTGTTCTTGAACCACTTCTCGTTGGAGATGTTCCAAGATGCAGAAGCCGACCAGAAGAGACCCCACTTGTTGTCTGCGCCGAAGAGTGAAGAACCGTCCTCACGGATGGTACCCTGGACGAAGATGCGGTTGTCGTAGTTGTAGTCAGCGATACCGAAGAAGGAAAGCATCGTCTCCTCGGAGATGCTCTGGGAGATCTGTGTGGTGGTCTGGTCTGCCGTGTTGTGGTAAGGCATGTTCGGATCGACTACAGGAGAGTAGGTGTCAATACCCTTAGAAGAGTACTTCATTGCCTCCTGACCGATCACAGCGTGGAAGTTGTGGTAACCGCCGAAGGTGTTGGTGTAGGAAGCGGTGTTGGAAGTGGTGATCTGGTTGATGGTCCTGTTGTAGGTCTCAAGCTGGTTTGCATAGGAGTTGTCGTGAGCCAGCG
>JBJFDD010000353.1:0-4696 GCA_051889815.1 Candidatus Cryptobacteroides sp.
CCTGAGTTCAAGGCAGTCAAGGGCATGCTGGGCACTACTTTCGGCGGTAACTACCTTGCGATGGCTGCTGCCATCTCCGTCCTGGACATCATGGAAAAGGAAAACATGGTGGAGAATGCGCTGAAGGTGGGCGGGCATATTCTTGAGAATATTCCTGCATCCGACAGGATCAGGGATGTGAGGGGTAAAGGCCTGATGATAGGCATCGAGTTCAACGAGAACGTCGCGCCCCTCAGAAAGGAACTCCTGTTCGGCAAGCACATATTCACAGGTGTGGCCGGGTCTTCAATGATCCGCCTTCTGGCTCCTCTTTGCATCACTATTGAGGACGCCGACAAGTTTATTAATGCATTGAAAGAAGTATTGCAATGAAGAAATTTTTCAACGTAGGGGACATCGGCGACATCGCTGCAGCCCTTGAAGAGGCACGTGAGGTGAAGAAGAACAGGTTCGCATGGAAGCACCTCGGGGAGAACAGGACGATAATGCTCGTTTTCTTCAACAGCAGCCTCAGGACCCGCCTCAGCAGCCAGAAAGCAGCCACGAACCTCGGAATGAACCCGATAGTACTGAACATCGGCCAGGAAAGCTGGAAGCTCGAGACCGAACTCGGTGTTGTCATGGACGGCGACAAGGGAGAGCATCTGCGCGAGGCGATCCCGGTAATGTCGAGCTATTGCGACATCATCGGTGTCCGCAGTTTCGCAGGCCTGAAGGATCGTGAATATGATTACGCGGAGACCGTTCTCAGCCAGTTCATCGAGTACTCCGGCAAGCCGGTCATCAGCCTCGAATCCGCAACGGTTCATCCTTGCCAGGCTTTCGCCGACCTGATCACCATCGACGAATTCAAGAAGAAGGCCCGTCCGAAGGTAGTACTGACCTGGGCTCCTCATCCGAAAGCTCTTCCGCAGGCAGTTCCCAACTCCTTCGCAGAGTGGATGAATGCAGCGGACGTGGATTTCGTCATCACCAACCCTGAAGGCTATGACCTCGATCCGAAGTTTGCCGGCAATGCCGTTGTGGAGCATGACCAGATGAAGTCACTTGAAGGAGCCGACTTCGTCTATGCCAAGAACTGGAGCTGCCCTGGAGTGAACAATCCTGGGGACTACGGCAAGATTCTCTGCAACGACCCTTCCTGGACAATTGACGCAAAGCACATGGCAGTTACCGACAATGCCTACTTCATGCATTGCCTCCCTGTCAGGCGCAATGTCATCGTCTCTGACGAGGTTATCGATTCTCCACAGAGCATTGTCATCCCGGAGGCCGCAAACCGTGAGATTTCAGCCCAGGTGGTGATGAAGAGGATGCTGGAGTCTCTCAAACAGGAGGACTGATGAAAGAAAAACTCAACATCGTCAAGGTCGGCGGACCCGTCGTCGAGAAGGAGGATTCACTTGCCCCTCTTCTCCATTCTTTCGCTGCCCTTCCAGGCTTGAAGGTCCTGGTCCACGGGGGCGGAAAGATTGCCACTTCCATTGCGGCACAACTGGGAGTCGAGACACAGATGATCCAAGGCCGCAGGGTTACGAGCTCCGAGATGCTCAAAGTTGTCACCATGGTTTACGGCGGTCTTGTCAACAAGAATCTCGTTGCCCGTCTCCAGTCCATGGGGATTGATGCAATAGGTCTTGCCGGAGCCGACCTGGATGTCATAAGGAGCGTTCGCCGGCCTTCCGAGCCGATTGATTTCGGCTTTGTCGGGGATGTCAGGAAGGTCAACACTGTGGCACTCCGCAACCTCCTGTCCTTCGGCTCGGTTCCGGTCATGGCCCCGCTTACCCACGACGGTGCAGGCAACATCCTGAACACCAATGCGGACACAATTGCCTCCTCGGTAGCTGAAGCTCTTTCTGGGCATTACGACGTCACCCTGACCTTCTGCTCTTCGACTCCCGGCGTGATGGCGGACCTTGAAGACCCTTCGAGCCTCATCCCGAAAATCACTCCTTCTCTCTATCGGAAACTGCTGGCTGGCGGAGTCATCTCCGACGGGATGATTCCAAAGCTGGAGAATGCTTTCAAGGCAATCTCGGCAGGAGTGTCCAGGGTGGTGATTACATCCGCCACCGACATGGCGGGCGGAACTGTAATTACGGGACAGGACGACTGACCCCATTGCCTCTTTTTGAATATGGATACGCTCGGATTGCTTCAGAAACTGGTGTCGATTCCTTCCTTCAGTCGGGAGGAGGGCCCAGCCTGCGACTTCCTGGAAGGGTGGATGAAGGATGCCTCCCTGGGGGAAGTGCACCGTGTAGGGAACAATCTCTGGGTTGAATCCTCGCCCTCCGATGACCGTCCGGTCATCCTGCTCAATGCCCACATCGACACTGTACGACCTGCATCGGGTTACACCCGTGACCCCTTCCGCCCCAGTCTGGAAAACGGCCGCCTCTACGGGCTCGGGACCAATGACGACGGAGGCTCGCTGGCAGCACTCATCCAGGTTTTTTCCCTTTTGAAGGATAAACCCCAACCCTATCGCCTGATTCTTTCTGCAACCTCCGAGGAGGAAGTCAGCGGCAGGGGAGGGCTGGACCTGCTCCTGCCTGAAATCGGCAGGGTTGACTTTGGAATCATCGGGGAACCGACCGGGATGGGGATGGCTGTTGCGGAGAAGGGTCTTATGGTCCTGGACTGTGTCGCTCATGGAAAAAGCGGCCATGCTGCTAGAGACGAAGGTGTCAACGCAATCTACGAGGCCCTGGGATGCATCGAATGGTTTCGAACCCATGTTTTCGGGAAGGTCAACGATTTCCTAGGACCTGTACGGATGACCGTTACCCAGATAGAGGCAGGAACCCAGCACAATGTGGTACCGGACCGCTGCTCTTTCGTCGTGGATGTGCGTCCCAACGGTATGTACACCAATCCTGAACTCCTCGCACTGATCAAGGAATCAGTCTCCTGTGAGGTGAAGGAACGTTCCACCAGGATTGGCAGTTCGAGCCTTCCGATGGACCATCCTGCCGTGCTCCGTGGCCTCTCCCTCGGGCTTAAGCCTTTCGGCTCCCCGACCACCAGCAACCAGGCTCTCTGTCCTTTTCCGACGCTGAAGATAGGCCCGGGGGAGTCTTCCCGTTCTCATTCTTCCGACGAATACATCCTTCTGGATGAAATCTCTGAAGGTGTGGGAATCCTGTTCAACCTTCTCGACGGACTTGAAATCCAGGCCCCGAAACTTTGACAATCAAGAAACATACAACCGGAATATTACAATGAAACTTTGGGACAAAGGCTACACAGTTGATGCGAAAATCGATGAATTTACGGTCGGGAACGACCGCGTGCTGGATCTCTCGCTCGCACCTTATGATATTCTGGGCACAATAGCCCACATTACAATGCTGGAAAGCGTCGGACTTCTCTCAAGGGAAGACCTGGATGCCCTCCTTCCGGAACTCCGGTCGCTCTATCGCCAGGCTTCCGCAGGGAATTTCGTGATTGAGGACGGAATCGAGGACATCCACTCCCAGGTTGAACTGATGCTGACCCGCGCCCTCGGCGACATCGGAAAGAAAGTCCACACCGGCCGTTCCCGCAACGACCAGGTTCTTGTGGACCTCAAACTGTTTGCACGCGCGAGGATAGAAGAAACGGTCAGGAAAGTGGAGTCCCTGTTCAGGACCCTCCAGGAGGCCAGCGAGAAATACAAGAATCTCCTGATTCCGGGCTATACCCACTTGCAGGTAGCGATGCCGTCCTCTTTCGGACTGTGGTTCGGCGCTTATGCTGAAAGCCTTGTGGACGATCTGGAAGTGATGAAGGCGGCCTGGGATGTGGTAAACCAGAATCCTTTGGGCTCAGCTGCCGGCTACGGCTCTTCCGCTCCCCTGGACAGGACGATGACCACACGTCTTCTTGGCTTTGACGACCTGGACTACAATTCCGTCTATGCACAGATGACCCGCGGCAAGATGGAGAGGACAGTCGCGTTCGCATATTCATCAATCGCTGAAACCGTCGGCCGCCTGGCTGTTGACGGGTGCATGTTCTCGAGCCAGAACTTCGGTTTCATCCATCTGCCGGATTCGCTGACCACCGGCTCCAGCATCATGCCCCACAAGAAGAATCCTGATGTCTTCGAACTCGTCCGAGCCCACTGCAACAGGATCCAGGGTGTTCCGGGCACCATCAGGATGATCTGCGGAAACCTGCCTTCCGGCTATTTCCGCGACATGCAGCTACTAAAGGAAGTATTCTTCCCGATATTCAAGGAAATGGATGACTGCCTCGACATCGTTGAATATGCCGTCAGGGGAATGGAGGTCACCACCGGCCTGATGTCCGACCCGAAGTACAAGCTCGCATTCAGTGTCGAGGAGGTGAACCATCTCGTCGGAGAGGGCGTGCCGTTCAGGGATGCCTACCGGCAGGTCGCCGACTCCATCAGGGAGGGGACATTCGAGTACCACGGCGAACTGAACCACACCCACGAGGGCTCCATCGGCAATCTCTGCAACGACAGGATAGCCGCCAAGATGGACAAGGTACTTGCCGGTTTCGGCTTTGCAAAGGTTGCAGAAGCAGTATCCGGGCTTGTTGACTGAAATTCATTGGGTAGATAGTACGCCTTTCTCCCGAATATGCTTATATTTGCAAGATTTATTTACATTCTATGCAGGAAATTAGAAACATTGCGCTGATTGCCCATGTCGATCATGGCAAAACTACGCTGGTCGACAGG
>JBJFDD010000354.1:0-4654 GCA_051889815.1 Candidatus Cryptobacteroides sp.
ATTGGCTCCGTCAACATCCTTTACCTTGAAAGTCAACGGGTTGACTGACATGATGTGCTGGTCTGTCCCAATCATGATCTTGTTTTCGTTGAACACTCCTCCGTCAGTGTCGCAGAGTGCTATCATCGCCTTGACCTCTCCTTCGAAAGAGTTTTCGTTCGTCAGGCTCCAGAGGTCCCTGGTGTAACGCACCTTGTCAGTGTAGCCCCAGGTCAGGAACTCATTGGAGACCAGGTCGAACTCGGATGTTGCCCCGTTGTCCCTTGTGTGGGCGACCAGGAGCCCTTCTCCCAAAGAGGAACCCACGTAAAGCTTGCAGCCTACGGTCTTGCTCAGGCCCGTAATCCTGTCCGTCGCTTTGAAGGAAATGGTGTAGGGCTTGTCCGACGGGGTGTTGCTGATTCTTAACTCAAGGTCCTTTTCCGTTCCGATTTCCATCCTTCCTGTCATGCTCTGGGGCGTGAGGTCCATTTCCCAGAGATAGTCGAAATCCTCCTCGGTCCTGCCTTCCTGGGTGACTGTCGGGGTGAACGAGAGAGTCTGGCCGAAGGCGATGGTCATGGAATTGGCGATTCCTTCAATCTGGATAGGGGAAATCTCAAGTGACGCATCCGTGCTGAGGTCCTTGTAGCAGGACTGGAACAGCAGGAGACTGGTCAATGTTGCCGCTATTGTTGTTTTCTTCATGATTTCCTAGTAAATGTTCAAGGTTTCCAGGATTGTCGGGAGTTTCTCGGGTTTCCTGCCCGCCCCGACGGGTGTCGTGTAGGCACCGTAGTATTCGTAGTCCTCGCTGTGCATCAATGGCGAATCCGGATTCTCCTGGTCGTGTTTCTTCACATATTCACGAAGCTCCCTTGATGCGGAGTACCACCAGGTCGGCATTTTCCTGATCTGTCCTTCCTCCGTCGGTTTCGAGTTGGTGTAGAATTCCACCTCTTCGCCAAGAACTTCGATGATGACCTTGTGGAGATTCTGGCTGTAACCTTTGCAGAAGAACAGGAACCAGGCTCTCCAGACATCCTGCGCCGGTCTTGCGTACAGTTCGGTCCAGGAGATCACGCTCTGCTGGTAGGATGGGATTCCCTCCCTGAAATATTCATTCGGTACGATTCTTATCTTGCAGTCCAGCGCATTCTGGCCTTCTTCCAGCCTGTTGACGTTGAGGATGATTGACCCCGAGAGTTCACCTGCCTTGATGCAGGCGCTCCGCAGACGGAAGTCCCTGTCCCTGACGCCTTCCAGATCTTCAATTTCCAGGGCAATTTCCCTGTCATAGTCCACTGCCGGGCCGACCAGGTCCACAGGAATTACAAGGTCCCTGGTGTCTTCCGTCATCCCTTTGAGTGAGAAGGAATTGGTCTTTGCCCTGAAATTGACAGCGCAATCCTTCACATCGTAGGGCTCGACTTCATCCTTCCTGCAGGAAGTGAATATCCCGAAAATGGCACAGACTGCTGCCATTGCCTTTATTGTAGTTCTTTTCATCTTGCTTTCATTTTTCCTGGACGCGTCCATAGGTGATTTCTTCGACAGGGTAAGGATAGAGAGTGTTTTCAGCGAAACCTTCGAGGAGAGCTCCGCAGTTCAGCGCCGCCTCGTTGCCTTCAGCGAGGAGTCTCTTCAGCTGGTAGAAGGACTGGCCTTCACCAAGGGTCTCCTTTATGAACTCAAGGAGATATTCGGGTTCGGTATGCCTTGTCCTGTCAATCGCATTGGTGAAACCCCGGTGTGCCCGGATTTCATCAAGACAGTCAAAAGCCTTGTCGTAATCGTTCTTGCGGCAATAACACTCGGCCAGGATGAGGTACATTTCGGAAATCCGGATCATCGGCATCCTGTTCCTGTATTCGGTCGCATAGTCCGAAGAACCGTAGAACTTGAAATTCTTGAAGCCGTTGGCGGTGTATTTGAGGAGAAGTGCCCTTCCCCGGATGTCTTCTTCAAAATTCTCGTCCGCATGGCTGAACAGTGCCTCTTCGGTCTTCTGTGACACAATCATTGCCTCCTGGGTGCCATACCAGAATTCAGCGACTTTTTCGTACAGGCCGGTAATTTCCAGCGAAAACAGATGTTCGCTGGAGAACGACCAGTCAATGCGGTCATTGCTTATTTCCTTGACCATGGCATCTGCATCGACCCAGCTTACCAGGCCGGTTTCAAAGGCATGGGAGATAACTTCGGAGGCATCTTCGGCAGCCTTGTCGAAATCCCTTTTCCACATGTTGATCCTTGCGGAAAGTGCTTTGACCGCGTAGTAATTCATGTGCCTGGAGCGGTAACTCCAGAAACGGTCGGCATTCAGGGTGACATCGAAGTTTTCCGGAGCATTGCCTGTGGCAGGCTCGTCAGCGAGAAGCGCCAAAGCCTCCTCCACATCCTGTTCCAGGAGCTTGACCGTCTCTGAATATGAGCGCTGCTCCGTCTCGTCCTTTGAATATTCCCTGACGTACGGGATGGTCATCTTCCCTTCGTTGCCGTTGTCCCACCGGCCGAGGCCGAACATCCGCATAAGGTCGAAATGGACATAGGCCCTGATTCCGAGAAGTTCGCCCCGTATCAGGTTGTATTCATAGTCGCTTGTGATGATGTCCCTGTGCTTGTCAAGTTCCTCAAGCACCGCATTGGCATTTGCTATCACACTGTAGGCGTTTTGCCACATCGGTCGAATGTACAGCATGACTACCTCGCTATCGTAGTAATGCTTCTGGAATGACAGCGATATTGCGGAGTTGTCTGTGGTGTAGTCGATTGCAGTAAGTTCGTTGACGTACCAGCTGCTTCCCATGCCGTAGCCCGCCTGAGTCCCCATCTGGAGATAGACCCCGGTCAGGGCCTCGTGGAACCCGCTTCTGCTGGAGAACAGCTTGTCCTTGGAAATCTGGCTGCTCGAGGTGGCCTCCAGCCATTTGTCACAGGAGGACAGGCCGATTATGCAGCATGCAGCCAGGATAGTAGGAATGATAAGATATCTTTTCATAGTCCGTTCGTTCTAGAATGTTGTTGTGAGGGAGAACGAGAAAGTCCTCGCATAAGGATAACTTGTACCCCTTTCAATCCTTATCGAAGAGAATGTGTAGAGGTCATTGGCGTAGAGGGTGAGCCTCAGCCTGTTGAGATGCATCTTCGACACGAGGGAATATGGAAATTCGTAATATGCCGAAACGGATGAGATGTTCAGGACATTGTTCCTCTGGACGAACCTGGTCGTCGGCTTTGTCGTGGCGACTCCGTTCTGGTTGGCATTGTTGTATGGGCTGTTCGGACCTCCCTTGTACCATCTGCCTTCGAAGATTCTCCTGTCCACATTGTTGTCCAGGTTTGCTCCTTCAACTTTATTGACGAGTGTGCTGTTGTACTTGTAGCCTCCTCCGTAAGTCGTGAACACCATGCTGAGCCCGAGTCCCTTGATTTCTCCGTTGAAACCGAAGTTCCCGTTGAACAGGGGGTCTGACGAACCGCAGTTCACCATGTCCGAGGCGTCCCAGAACTTTGTCATGTTGCCGTCCTTGTCCAGGAAAATCTCAAAGCCGTCAGCCTGGTTTATGCCCAGGGACGGGACGGCCCAGATGGCATGGAGCGGAGCGCCGTTGTAGTACTGGATGACAGGCGCTGTTGAACCGGACAGCTGGGCCTGTTCCTGCTGGCGTTTGTTGTAGGTTTCAAGCGCATCCGAAATCTTCATGATCCGGTTGTCGTTGAAAGCGATTTTTCCGAATATGCTGAAATAAGAGCTTCCCCGTTTGTAGAGTTCGTAGCTCAGGCTCAGTTCGACGCCTTTGTTGCGGACCATGCCCATGTTGTCACTGACAGCGTAGAATCCGGTTGACGGGACAATGCTCCTTGAGAATACCAGGTTCCTGGTGTCTGCAATGTAGAAGTCCAGGGTCGCATTGATCCTGTCAGTCCGGAAGTCAACACCGACATCGTAATCCATTTTCTCTTCCCATTTCAGGTCCCGGTTTTCCATGTTGTCCAGGACGGCTCCTGTTGTGCCGTGGTAGTAGGACTGCATGTAACTGTAGACCGGAATGGATTTGTTGGTTGCATAGTTCTGGTTGCCGGAAGAACCGACTGACGCCCTTACCTTCAGGATTTTCAGCCAATTGCCCGCAGAAGACAGGAAGGCTTCGTTGTGGAGGTTCCAGGCAAGGCCTGTACTCCAGAAGGTTCCCCACTTGTTGTCGGTGCCGAACACGGATGATGCGCTTGTCTTGATGGTTGCATCCACCATGTAGCGGTTGTCGTAGCTGTAGCCGGCGGTAAGAAGCATTCCGAGATTCCTGTTTATTCCATCACTGCCTGAAGGAGTCGCATCGTGGAGATACTGCCTTGCGAACGTGATGCTTGTCATGTTGCTGTTCGGGAAACCTTCGGTGTAGTTCGTGACTTCGCTGTATTTGGTCTGGGAAATGTTGTACTGGCCGGTTGCAAACACATCGTGCCTGTCTGCGAAGGTGTGGTTGAACTGCACGGAAACGTCACCCGAAAAGGTCGTTGATGAGCCGTTGGTCAAGTTGTAGCATCCCCTGTTGAGGATGTCGTCTTCGTTGGAGGCAGAAGCATAGTCGGTGTGGTCTGCCGGACGGAAATCCTCAGCCTGGCTTCTCTGTGTGTCAATTCCGAAACGTCCGACCACTTTGATCCCTTCCAT
>JBJFDD010000355.1:0-4634 GCA_051889815.1 Candidatus Cryptobacteroides sp.
GTCGGGTCGGACTCAAAGGTGTTGAGGTCGTTGTGCGATCCGAGATAAAGTTCCACCAGTTCTGTCAGCTGGCCGATCTTCGGGGAAAGATGTCCCTTGAAACCGAAATCAGAGATGTTAATGTAGGCCACCCTGCCGTTGGGATGAAGCTGCACTCCAGGCTGTTCTCCCCAGAGATCCGGAGATTTGTTGAAATCCCAGTTGATACCCTTCGCATAGTCTTCTCCGGAATATGTCCAGGAAGGTCCGTCAAGGGACTCCCAGATGTCCCTCAGGGCATAGTAGTCCTTGAGGTAGGCAGCAGATTCGTTCATCGTCACAGGCACCTCGACATCGGTCGTGTGGTTGTCTTCAACTGTGAAGACGACCTTTTCTAGAATCGGCATCGATTCCAGCAGTTCACCATCCCCGTCATAGAGGACGCAGGTCTCAACTGAATATTCTCCCGCCTTCAGGCTGGTCTCGTCCTCGCATGTGAGGCTCGAAGTCCGGTACCCGTCCTCAAAGTCGTCGGACGTGTCGAAATGGACTGAATATTCTGTCTCGAGTCCACGGATCTCCGTCTTGATGCCATCCTGGTTCCGAAGGACCAGATCAGCCTTTGCCACCTCGTCAAAGGTGTACTCACGGGTAGCGGCCCTAACCCCGGAAGCGAAATGCTTGACAAAGGTGAAGCGGGCTTTTCCGCGAGGGACCACATCGGCTGTAAGATCCCGGACGACAAGGCCTCCGTCGGGAACTTCGAAAGAGCCGGATTCCCCTCCCTTGAAGATTTCCTTGTCCATCTTGTCGAAAAGGGTGTAGGCGATAATGTCGTAACTGCCTGCAAGAAGTTTGAGCTTTGCGCTCCTCAGACCGTATTCCGCAGCCTCTGCCGACGAGGAGGTCAGGGTCAGGGTCTGGCTGATCTGCACTTCCCCGCATCGGAGCATCACCATCACCTTGGAGACATCTCCGAGATACTGGATGGCAGCCTTGGTCCCGGGATAGGAAGCTTCCTTGTAGACCTTGAACTGGACGTAGCCGTAGCCGCTGTCCCGTTTGTCAGGATACTCCCCGCGGGAGCACGACGGCAACAGGTACAGGGCAAGCAGCAACGCAGACAAAGAAGCGGCTATTCTGTTTTGAGTCATAGTCATTGATTGGTGTTCTCCGGATGGGTGGGACTAATTGCTGCCCGAAGGATCGAAGCTGAAGTAAAGGGCGGCAACAGGAGATTCTCCCGCGCCGGTAAGGATGATGAGACAGGATGAAAACTCCGTGACAGATGGGCTGACCTTGACGGCGATTTCAGTCTCACTGTAGCCCTCAGCGGTAAAGGTGCCGTCTGTAAGCTCCATGAAGTCAAGTCCATAAATCATTCCTCCCCACAGTTCCACAGTGGATTTGAGGACAGTCTTGCGCGAAGTGACGGTAACGTCATAGACTTCACTGATGCCAAGATTGGAACTGATGATGTCAAAGACTTCATTTCCGGCTGAAAGCCTGGTGACAAGACCGCTTCCGGAGGAGATGCTGATGATGTCGGAGCCACCTTCGGAACCGCCAGTCGCCTCAGTGTCATAGACACAGGAAAGGACTCCCATTACATTCTCCTTCTGCTCATCGGAATAGAAGACGATGAAGGATGTTGGATTCTCGCCCTCGACAGCCTTGTAGGCGGAAGGGTCCATATAGACCAGCCCCCTGGTGTTGCGGGCGAAAGGATTCAGCTCAAGCCAGAAGCTTCCGGAAACATTCGAGAGGTTGTAGTCCTTGATGTCGTAGGCCTTGAAGCCAGGAGTGAAAGTGAGCTGCGCAATGGAATACGGGTCTGAATATGTCAGTTTGTAGACCTGGTCGGTGCCGTACTCCTTCTTCAGCCATTCGCAGTCCTCAGGACTCTTTTGAAGGTCAGCCTTGTAGTTGTCAGCCGAGGAATCCAGCCCGATGAAATCCGGCCTGACACCTTCCTGGACAAGACGACCTACCAGATACTGCTGGTACTGCGGGAGGATGGTCAGCCCCTGCTCGTCGCAGACCTGTGCAGGAGTAAGTCTCCCGAGGCTCGGAGGAAGGACAAGAAGGTCCGCATAGCGGTCAGAGCCTTCGTTCTCCATTACCATCACTCCAAGGGTTGACTTCTGGAGATATCCATCGGAATTGAACTCCTTGCACATGGCAATCCACTTCGGCAGGGACACTTCATAGTACTCCTTTTCGGCATTCCATTCGACGGTGAGCAGTTCGTAGTCATGACCTCCGAGGACATACATGATGGCAGGCTGCATCGAATAGCCTCCGGTCGGCATCTTCAATTCTCCGTTCCTGTTGAAATAAAGGGATGAGACAAGTTCGACCTCGAGCCTGTCTGCAAATGCAGGTACGGTCAGTCCAACAGGGATGCTGAACGAGTCGGATGATCCTGCAGCATTGAAAAGCATTTCAAGGGTAGAGCCCTGGGCAAGGGATTCGTCCGTATCGAGGGTGAGGAGAAGTTCGGTGACCTCTTCCGTACTTTCGGACACTGAGGCGTGGACGAAGTCCGAACCAGTGTTGAGCGTCCAGCCGAAGTTCGAGACGACCTTGACAGGCAAGGAGTATTCCATAGACCCCGGGAAGGTCTGCAGGGCCAATCCGGTAGCAGGGGTATCTGAATATTCAATGCCGCTCTCAGGGAAACCGTTCTCGAGCGGAATTGCAGCAAAGACCTGAAGCACTCTTTCACCGCGCATCCTGGTGAGGATGGCGATATCCTTGCTGGTCTCCTTCATCGTAAGGGTGACGGTGCAGACTCTGTCGCAGTCGAATTCAACATCTTCTGTGAAACCGACCTTGACTACCTGGTTGCCGGCAGCACCGCTGACTGAAGTCTCGAGCATCCCGTCATCGAATATTCCGAAATAGTTGCCGGCACCTTCCCCGCTGACCTTGAGGGTCCAGTCAAGGTTGGCATTGAACTTCAGGTCGATTGTCTCGCCCGGAGACATTGTCTTCTCAACCACTGTTCCCGGGAAGACAGGTTCTATGATTTCTTCATTCTTGCAGGAAACAGACAGGAAGGCTGCAATCCCGAGCAGGGCCAAGCCTGCAGAGCATATTCTTTTGAGCATATTCATTGATATTATTGTTTCATTACATTTCCATTCCTTCGCGGGCAAGTCTTTCTGCCTCTTCGTCGCTGACCCACTCCATGATCGTGTAGAAGTTGCCGACTGTTCCGATTTCTTCCACAAGGTTCCTTACATACATCTGTGTCCACAGATAGAGATAGTTGCCGCACGGATAGAAGTAGGAGTCTGCGACCGGGCTAGTCTTCACAAGGATCCGGTCATCTCCATGGACAGTGCCGAAAAATGAGCCTTCGTCACTCATTACCTGGTCTTCCGGGACAGTCACGAGAGGAGACATCGGATCTTCGGTACTGAAGACGATTTCCACATCGTAGCCAGGCTTCATCCAGCCGTGGCAGATGATGGTATTATCCTTCATGGGATGCTTTTCGGTCCAGACCAGCCTCTGGTAGGACCTGGTAGGGTTGTAGGTCTGGAGGAAGGTGGAACTGAGGACGCACCATCCGGTGAAACCCTCGATTTCGAACGGACAGGACTTCATCAGCACCACCCTGGTCTTCCGCCCGATTCCGGGCATCTCCAGGGATTCCGGCATCACAAGGGAAAGGGTGAATCCGAGCGAATCCGAAGGCCCGATGTTGTCGTACAGCCCGTGGACCATCACATCGGTCCTTGTCTGGCCAGCCTTGATTGTAACTGTGTTGGATTTGAGAGTGTAGTGCAGGGTCTCGGTCGCATTGCTTTCGGAATCTATGATTTCGACTCCGAAAGTCCTGTCGTAGTCCCTTGTTACAGTTGAGACAACCGGAACGCTGAACCAATCCACGTCATTCCGGACCGGATAGGTCTTCAGGGTATCGGCGAACATCACATACTCCTCTCCGGAATAGATGTTGTTTTCCGTCGTGCATGCGGCAAGAAGGCCTCCTGCCGCAGCGATGATTGTACATATTGCCAGTTTTCTCATATTCATCAATTGCTTTCATTGGGCTGGATCTCCGAGCCCGGGGCCTCGATTTCATTGCGCGGGATAGGCCAGACGAAACGCTTGTCGTCCGGTTCTATCTTCAGTGAACCTCCTTCGCTGACACACGAAGCCTGCGGAGTCCTCCCGAAGCCCTTGTGCCATCTCTTGAGGTCCTGGAGCCGGAAGCCCTCCATGTAAAGCTCACGTACACGTTCGGCGGAGAGCACATCGAGGAAATTGTCCGCATCGACAGCGATTGCTCCACCGGAAGAGAAACGGCTCTTGCGCAACGTGGTGAGATCCGCGGAGGCTTTTGAATATTCTCCCCTGCGGCAATAGGCTTCAGCACGGATGAGATACTGTTCGGCGAGCCGGAAAAGCTTCGGCATGTTGACATGGTAGATGTTCAGGTCCAGAAGGGACCCGTTGCCGAAGTACTTCACAAGAAGAGGCCATTTGAGCTGGTGGCTGTAGCCGGTCTGCAGTTCCCGGAAATAGCAGTCATAACGGCAGTCGGCAGCCTGGTAGGTGTTGAGTGCGGCCTGGGAAGGCACGAAATCCGGATAATAGTAGTAATAGTCCCTGGTGAAATTGAGGAAGACGGAACCTGTAGC
>JBJFDD010000356.1:0-4607 GCA_051889815.1 Candidatus Cryptobacteroides sp.
TGGGAAGCATGATCGACACTTACAATGCTGCCAACTCGACTCCAATAGGCAACGCCGTAACAGGTTATACTCCTGAAGAGTACGATAAGGCAAGTTCTGCAAATGCCCCGAACATCTACACGACTGAGCCTTTCAAGACGGAGTTTCCTTCAGCATTCGCCGCAAAGGGCTATGAGGACATGAATGCATCCGGCAAAGTCATTTATCCTCAGGATGCCTACCTGAAGTTCGGGAAGACCAGCGTCCATACATCCCTTAAGATCAAGTCTCTCCCTCTGACCGACAATGCCGACATCAATGTCGAGTTCGACTGGTGCCGCCACGTCCAGGGCAGTGCAAAGGTGGATCCGGTCACTCTTACCGTCGTGATTACCGGTGACGGCCAGTTCGAGAACGGCAAGAAGTACTCCGAGCCTCTTAGCACCGACCAGCCTTACGAGGAGAATGTCTACGCGAAGATGGGCTGGACCCATGCCAGTGTCAAGGTCCTCGGAGCAGGTCCGAACACTTCCATCAACATTGTCTATACTGATTGCTACGATCCGTCAACAGACACCTACAACTGGAAGGTTTCCGGAGCGCACCGTTATCATCTTGACAACATCCTGATCACCAAATAACATTTGGCTATCCTTTGAAAGGGTGGGGGAGCGTACAGGCTTCTTCACCCTTTTTTATACCGTGGCATTCAAGAGATTGCCTTTCCCGCTTTCATTCTTCAGCATATTCTCTTATCTTTGTTATCCTTATCAAAATATTCATTGAATATGAGAAATAATCTCCTGTTCTATCTCCTGATTGCTCTCTCGCTTGCAATCGCCTCCTGCACCGGAAGCACTCCTTCCATGGATTTCGACATCAGGGTACGTCGCGGTCCGATTGATGTCAAGGAAGGCACCGAAATCGTTTCTACCTTTATCAAGGGCAAGGGTCCTCTCTCTTCTGACCTTGTCCTTCTCCGTTCTGCTTCGGGAGGAAGAAACTTTGAGTATTCAATAAAGAATCTGACTGATGACTCGTTCTCCTTTGTCATCGGCGCTGATTTCGAAAGCGGGAAGTACGATTTCTGCATCAAGAGAGGAGGGGAGACCAAGGTCATTGACCAGGTCCAGTACAACATGGTCAAGGCGGACGGAGTCGGCCCATCAGCCGGTTCCAACATCTACGGGCAGGTCCGCTGCGGGCAGAAGGGGATTCCCGGCGTTGCAGTCTCCGACGGCTATGTGGTGACCCTGACCAATGCTGACGGAATCTATCAGATAAAGTCAGAAAAGAAGAATCCGTACGTCTTCATCTCCATCCCGAGCGGTTACGAGGTGGCCTCGGACGGAATTCTGCCCCTGTTCTACCAGACAGTCAGTTCCGATGTGGCAAAGGTTGACAGAAGGGATTTCGAACTTTACGAGGCCGGCGACCAGACCGACCACACCATGCTTTTCTTCGGAGACATCCACCTTGCCGGCGGAAAGCAGAATGACAGGAACCAGTTTGCTTCCTTTACCAGGGAAATCAACAGCTACGTTGCAGCCAATTCCGGGAAGAAAATCTACGCGATGACTCTCGGGGACATGACCTGGGACTACTACTGGTACTCCAAGAACTACTGTTTTGACCAGTATCTTGCAGATGCCAATGTGATCAAGGGCCTCCAGGTCTTCCACACCATCGGCAACCACGACCATGACATGAATGCCACCGGTGACTGGGACACTGCCCTAAAGTACAAGGAGTCCCTTTGTCCGAACTACTATTCGTTCAATATCGGCAAGATCCACTATGTCGTACTGGATGACATCGAGTGTACCAATGCTACTGCATCACAGACTAACGGAGACTACCGGACTTACAACCAGACAGTTGTTCCTGATGACCTCAACTGGCTGAAAGCCGATCTAGCCAATGTCAGCAAATCTACTCCGGTAGTGGTGACATTCCATGCTCCTGCATTCGGGCAGAGCGGTTCTGATGCCCTCAGCAACACCTCTGCACTAGCTGCCTGTTTTTCCGGTTTTTCAGATGTGACCTTCGTTTCAGGCCACACCCACAAGCTTTATACAGTCCTTGATTCCAGTACCGGCAAAGTCAAGGAGTACAACAATGGAGCAGTCTGCGCAGCCTGGTGGTGGACAGGCTACTACACTCCGGGACTGAACATTGCCCAGGACGGTGCACCGTCCGGCTACAGGATCATGGATGTGAAAGGCACCGGGATGACCTCATATTTCAAGACCATAGGCAAAGCTGACAACTACCAGTTCCGCAGCTATGACAGGAATTGCATCGAGATGACAGCCGGGAACTTCCTTACAAACCAGACAAAGGCAGACGAGTTCCTCAAGGATGTCAAGGCATCAGGTGGTTATGATGCTCCTGACAAGTCCAACAAGGTTCTTGTCAACGTCTGGGACTACAACGACAACTGGAAGGTCGAAGTCTTTGAAAACGGCAATCCTCTCAAGGTGACCAAAATCTCGACCTATGACCCTCTATACCTGATTGCTTACAACGCGAAGCGGTACAATGCGGGAGCTTCCGGTTTATCCTTCAAGGGTTCTGTCTCCAGGCATATCTTCGAAGCTGTCGCGAACGATGCTTCCAGCACCCTGGAAATCAAAGTCACCGATGATGAAGGACGTGTCTACACTGAAAACATGAAGCGACCTAAATCCTTCACTATCGATACCTACCTCAACGAATAAGCGGAAATATTCAGATTTTGAGATCGCCCGGCTTTATCCAGTCCATCCTCCTGAGGATGGCTGCTATGGCCGGGCAGATTATTGCAGGGAGGACGATGCTCACGAGAGCAAGCCCTGTCCAGTCGAAGGCGGTCGGGGATGTCCATCCGGTCCAGACCCCGATCGGCCCGCAAAGACCGCACGTTCCCATCCCGGAATTGACGGCCGCCCCATTCATCTCGAGTCTGAATATGCAGGTGGCAACCGGTCCGGTAATCATCCCGGTCAGGGTCGGAGGAATCCAGATTCTTGGGTTCTTCAGGATGTTTCCCATCTGGAGCATGCTTGTCCCTATTCCCTGGCTAATCAGTCCTCCCCAGCCGTTTTCCCTGAAGCTCATCACTGCAAATCCGACCATCTGGGCGCAGCAACCGGCGACTGCAGCACCTCCGGCCAGCCCTGTCAAGCCGAGACCGGCACAGATGGCTGCTGAAGATATCGGGAGGGTGAGAGCCATCCCGACGAGGACCGCCACGAGCATTCCCATGATGCAAGGATGAAGTTCGGTCGCCCACATTATCAGGTTTCCGAGACCGCTTGCGGCCTTGCCGATAGGTGAAGCGATGAGGACAGCAATGAGAATCCCGACAGTTAGTGTCACGAATGGCGTGGCAAGAAGGTCGATTCTTGTCTCCTTGCTGATCGCCTTTCCTGCTTCGGATGCGATTATGGCTACGGCATAGACTGCAAACGGACCACCGGCACCTCCAAGAGCATTGGTTGCATAACCCACAGGAGCGAGGGTCAGAAGAACCATTATCGGCGCCTTTAGGGCGTAACCGATTCCGATTGCCATTGCAGGTCCGGCCATTGCCTGGGCCAAGGCTCCGATGGAATAGCCTTTCCCGGCGATGCTGACAATTTCCCGTGTCAGGAAACCGATGTGAAACTGGGTGCCCACCGTGTTGAGTATCGTACCGATGAGCAGGGTACAGAAGAGACCCTGAGCCATGGCGGACATGGCATCAAGGGCGTATCTTCTGAAAGAGAACTCGATATCCTTTCTCTTGAGGAATGAACTTGGACTCAAGATGCTTTATTTCTTTGAGATTCCTTTTTCACTGATGAATGCATCGATAACTTCACCGCCGTCGATGCTCCTCACGCAGTCCATAAGGATGCTGACCTTTTCCGGGGCGACAACCTTGAGGATGTTGGCCGTGCTTTCCTTCACACAGTAGTCACCGGCAATTCCGCAGACGTCTACAGAATCGGCATTGCTGAGCCATGAATATTCAACACTGTCTTCCGCAAGATTCTCGAAAGCTCCGTACTGCTCCTTGTCCTGCTCCTGTCCCTTGAGGAACAACCTTGCCTTTCCGGAGGCAAGGACAGGCGCGAACTCGTCGGCTATACCGGCACCCTGGGTGTATGCAACGCAGTGGGAAGGCCACTGGCCACCGTTTGCAGCAAAAGAGCAATGGTTTGCCGGATGCCAGTCAAGAGTGAATATCACGGCATCATAGGAATCTGCGATTTCGGCAATCTTTGCCGGAAGTTCTTCACTGCCTCCTACGTATAGCGAACCTGAAGGGTCGAAGAAATCCCTCTGGACGTCCACGACGACAAGAACCTTTGATTTCATGTCCTGATTCTGGTTTGATTGATTGGCGTTGTTGTTGGAACTGCAAGAAATTGCGGCCAAGACAAATGCAATTGAAGAAGCCGCTGCGATAATACTTTTCATTACTACTGACTTTTGATTCGGTCCGCAAATATACCAATATCGCCTCAAATTATTGTCTTTCTCCGGTCATTTTTTGATTATATTTGCAAGAGAATGTACAATGGCCAAGATGGCATATTGCACTATAATGTCAAGACACTATGAAAACCAGAATGATGATTGCGGCACTTCTGGCGCTGATG
>JBJFDD010000357.1:0-4593 GCA_051889815.1 Candidatus Cryptobacteroides sp.
AATCGCTGCTCTCATTCTGGAGAGACAGGATGCGAACTGGATTTTATCGTGTATTACAAAGCAGCCCGGGCCTCTCGATGAGGTTCGGGCTGCTTAGGGCGGCTGGATGGGTAACGGTTACTTCCTGAATTCTTCCAGACCGGAATTCAGGAATCCGATGAATCCTTCAATCGACAGGTCGTAGCCCCTGACAGGAAGAAGCTGGTTGCCTTCGCTGTCAAGAATCACATAGTTCGGCTGGGCGTTGACCCCGAAGCGGGTCCTGGCGATGTAGGAATTCTTCCGTCCGAGATCCTTGAGAACCTTTCCCTCGGGAGTCGTTATGCGTTCCTGCTCGGGGAGCCTGGCCTTGTCGTCCGTGTACAGGGCGACGATGATATATTCATTGCTGAGAATCCTCAGGACTTCCGGGTCGGACCATACTCTCTGCTCCATCTCGCGGCAGTTGACACATCCGTGCCCGGTGATGTCCACGAACACAGGTTTGCCCTGCTCCTTCGAAGCCTTCAGACCCTCTTCGATGCTGAAGTATCCGCCCAGGCCGAGGGGGAGTTCTGCAGGGGCGGCACTGCCGTTTGATGACGGCCCCGCAACAACTGCATCACTGCCGATGCCTGAACTGCCTTGTCGTGAATATCCCGACAGCACGAAGTCCTGTGTCTGGATTGGAGGAAGATAACCCGAAAGGGCTTTGAGAGGCGCACCCCACATGCCCGGAACCATGTACACCACGAAACTGAACACTCCAATGGCAAGCGCAAGCCTGGTCACCGACAGATGTTCGACAGGGGAGTCGTTCGCGAAGCGGATCTTGCCCAACAGGTAAAGACCCAGGAGGGAGAAGACCACAATCCAGATTGCAAGGTAGATTTCCCTGTCCAGAAGGCCCCAATGGTAGGTCTGGTCCGCAACACTGAGAAACTTGAATCCAAGGGCGACCTCGATGAATCCGAGGACTACCTTGACCGTGTTCAGCCATGAGCCGCTCTTCATCTTCTTCAGGAGGGAAGGGAACATTGCAAGGATAGTAAACGGCAGTGCAAAGGCGACCGAGAAGGCAAGCATGGTGACCATCGGGGTCCAGAACTCTCCCTGGGTGGACTTGATCAGCACTGTTCCGACAATAGGTCCTGTGCAAGAGAAGGAGACAAGGACAAGGGTTAGAGCCATGAAGAATATGCCTCCGATGCCTTTGGCATTGGATTTCGAGTCAGCCTTGTTCGCCAGGCTCGAAGGAAGTTCTATCTCGAAGGCACCGAAGAATGATGCGGCGAAGACTATGAACACTGCAAAGAACAGGAGGTTCGGAAGCCAGTGCGTGGCAAGCCAGTTGAATATGTCGGCAGTCACCGAGTTCCCTCCCACTATCCATGTGATGCCGATGATCATGCAAATCGGCAAAGTGTACAGAAGGACTATGAACAGACCGTAGATAAAGGCCTTGAGGCGACCTTCTGCCGGAGTGGAGGACTGCTTCATGAAGAAGGAAATTGTCATCGGGACCATCGGGAAGACACATGGGGTCAGCAGCATCGCGAAGCCCCAGAGAATGGCCTCGATGATGAGGCTCCATATTCCTCCCTTGCTGTCGGTTCCATCGCTTCCGGACTCTTCTGCCGGTCCGATTGAGACTGCTCCCTCTCCGGCTTCCCCCGGGAGTTCAACCTCGAATCCGAACTCTTCCGGGGCTGCGCAGAACATGTCGTTGCAGGCGCTCCAGCCGATTGTCCCTTTGAGGGTTGTGCCGGCATCGGCCTGGACGGTCTGGGTGAAGGATGCGCTTTCGTAGAAGACTTCCGAGCCGTCCAGTTCGCTTGGAGCAGTGACAGGCTGGAGTTCACCTTCCGGAGTCACTCCTGCACTCTCGTCGAAAGTGACGGTGACCGGGTTGTACGGGTCGGAGACAGAGTAGATGTGCCATCCGTCGATGATGTCGGCGTTGAACGTGAGTTCATATTTTCCTGTGGCTACCTCCCTGGACTTGACTGTCCAGGTCGCGGTTGCCTCCGGTGCCTGTGCAAAAGCAGCTGTACTCCAAAGGAGGAGCACAGCTACTTTTGCCATGATATTCCTGAATGCAGGTTTCATAGTTGTCGGTATGTCTGTTGTCCGGTTATTTCGCGTAAGCTACTGAACGTGTTTCCCTGATGACGGTAATCTTGACCTGTCCAGGGTAGGTCATCTCTTCCTGGATCTTCTGTGCGATGTCGGCAGAAAGCCTTGAGGCCTGGTCGTCGCTGACTTCCTCTGCACCGACGATTACCCTCAGCTCGCGACCGGCCTGGATTGCATAGCTCTTGGTAACTCCAGGGTAGGCGGCGGCAAGGTCTTCCATACCCTTGAGCCTCTTGATGTAAGACTCGATGACCTCGCGGCGTGCTCCAGGGCGTGCTCCTGAAATTGCGTCACCGATCATCACGAGAGGGGAGATAATCGAGGTCATCTCGATTTCTTCGTGGTGTGCTCCGATGGCGTTGCAGACATCCGGCTTCTCCTTGTACTGCTCGGCAAGTCTCATTCCGAGGAGTGCGTGAGGAAGTTCAGGATCGTCCTCGGAAACCTTTCCGATGTCGTGCAGGAGTCCGGCTCTCTTGGCAACCTTAGGGTTGAGGCCGAGTTCTGAGGCCATTGTGGCACAGAGGTTAGCAACTTCCCTTGAATGCTGGAGAAGGTTCTGGCCGTAGGACGAACGGTACTTCATCCTTCCGATGAGTTTTACCAGTTCGATGTTCAGTCCGTGGATTCCCAGGTCTATGCAGGTGCGCTTTCCTGTCTCGAGGATCTCCTCATCAAGCTGCTTCTTCACCTTGGTGACGACCTCTTCGATTCTTGCCGGATGGATCCTGCCGTCGATAACCAGCTGGTGAAGGGCAAGTCTTGCAACCTCCCTGCGTACCGGATCAAAGGCTGAAAGCAGGATCGCATCCGGAGTGTCGTCAACCACGATTTCAACTCCTGTGGCAGCCTCGAGAGCCCTGATGTTGCGGCCTTCACGGCCGATTATCCTACCCTTGATTTCGTCATTCTCAATAGGGAAGGTGGTAACTGCATTCTCGATTGCAGTTTCGGTCGCAGTTCTCTGGATTGTGTTGATGACAATCCTCTTGGCTTCCTTGGAAGCATTCAGGCGGGCCTCGTCCATCGTGTCATTGATGTAGGCCTGGGCTTCCGAGCGGGCCTCGGCCTTCATGTTGTCAATCAGGATGTTCTTGGCATCCTGCGCGGTCATTCCGGCAATAGCCTCGAGTTGCCTGTTGACCTGTTCGGTCATCTTTTCATATTCCTCCTGCTTCCTGGCGAGGCTTTCCTGCTGGGCAATGAATGATGCCCTGGCGTTCTCGCTCTCACGGATCTTCTTCTGCAGCTCGTTGTTCTGCTGGTTCAGGTTGTGCTCCTTCTGGCGTATCCGGTTCTCCGCGTCCTTGAGCTGGCTGTTCTTGTCGTTGACGTATTTGTCGTGCTCGCTTTTCAGCTGGAGGAACTTTTCCTTTGCCTGATGGATTTTCTCATTCTTGATGTTCTGGGCCTCCACCTCGGCCTGCGCAATGATTTCACTTTTGCGTCCGTTGAGGACTATGCGCTGGATGACGGTATAGGCCGCTATCGCAATTGCGGCTCCTATGAGGGAGCAGATTATGTAAGCAATCATAACTTATTGTACAATTTGAATTGGTTCCAATCTTTAGGGGGCCTCCTGGTCCGTAATTACGGAAACAGACGATCTCCGGTACCTGACCGATTGATCGTCTGGAATATTGAAAGAAAAAAGCCGTCAGTCGCTGTCAAAAATCTTAAATGTTAAGATTTGAGATCCGTTGCGGTTCGGAAATCCACCGTCGCGTTTGTCGCAATCCCCGAAGGTAACCTTGGCCTGTCCTTGTCGCCCCGAGTGAACCCGGTTCCGTAGAACTTGTTGATTTCAGCACGTGGGACTAACGGCCGTTTTCTTCTATGTCTTTCAGGTATGATTCAATGTCCTCCTCGAGCTTTCCAGCTTCACTCTTCGCCTCTGCTAGTTTCTTCTGGCTCATCAGCCTGCTCACAGCTTCGATTATCGCGACGAAGGCCAGCTTGTCAGAAACAGGCTTGCCCGGATACTTCGCATCATAGGCGGCAAGTTTCTGGTTTATCGTCTCGGCGGCGAGTCTGTACATCTGCTCCATTTCGGGGGATGTCGCCTTGAGAGGATACTCCTTGCCTGCAATCCGTATTCTGATGCTCTGTTCCATAATCAATTTTCCATCAGTGAGATGCACTTGTCTATCTCTTTGATGAGCCTGTCTATTTTCTCTTTTGCGCCATTGTCGCTTCCGGCAGGCGCCATGAAAGCTTCCGTAAGACGTAGATTGTCAACCTGATGTTCCAAATCTTCAATCCGTCTGCGGCAGGATTCATTGTCAGCCCTGCTCTGTGCGAGTTCCTTTTCCAGCGCCTGGCGTCTGGACTTTTCGTTCTCGTACAGCGCAATCAACTTTTCGATATCTTTCTTTATACCTTCAAGCATTTGCACAAGGCTGCCAATCAGTTAACCTGCCTGAGTGCAAATTTAGCAATTATTCTCAAAATTTCAAGGTTCTTTTATCAATGAATATG
>JBJFDD010000358.1:0-17045 GCA_051889815.1 Candidatus Cryptobacteroides sp.
GTGGCGCTCGCTGGGTATGACCGTCTGCTGGGGCCTTTCAGTCTCGACGCTTGTTACCCTTGTCCTCATTCCTACAATCTACTGCATCTTCGCCACGAGACAGGAAAGGAAGGCCGCCAGGCTGGCAGCATCAAACAAAATCAACCAATAAAGATATGAAAGCGATATTCATAGCATACAACCAGGCCTACGGGTCTGAAATCATAGAACTCCTCGACGCATTCGGGCAGAGAGGATTCACCCAGTGGCTGGACATCCAGGGCCGTGGTGGAATTGACGGGGAACCTCATTATGGAGACCATGCATGGCCTACGCAGAACTTCGCCATTCTTACGATTGTACCGGATGACAAGGCGGAACCGATGATGGCGGCGCTCAAGGAAAAGGATGAGGCTTACCCCAACCTCGGCCTCCGTGCATTTGCCTGGGACATCGAACAGTCTGTCTGACCTGTTTGATTAAGTCTTCAGAATTGTTATCTTTGTGTCTGGAACGGGAATGTCCCGTTCCGGACATTTTTGGATTTTCAACATACTCAGCAATGGAACTAACAGCAACAAATCAGAATTTTGCCGGGATCATCTCCGGGAATAATGTCGTCATGGTAGATTTCTGGGCAACCTGGTGCGGTCCTTGCCGTGCTCTTGCCCCGACCGTAGAAGCTGTCTCTTCCGAATATGACGGAAGAGTCACCGTAGTGAAATGCAATGTCGACGAGTGCGAAGACATTTCCGTCGAATATGGCATAAGGAATATCCCGACCCTCATCTTCTTCAAGAACGGAGAGGCTGTCGGAAGGCTCGTCGGCAATGTGACCAAGGCCGAAATTACAGCCAAACTCGATTCGCTTCTTTAACCTGTTTACGGATATGAAAAAGTTTCTGACGGCCATCGTGGCTCTCGCCATCTTCCTGACGGCGCTCCCTGCGTCCGCCGGAGGCTATGGCAACTCCCGTTTCGGACTGATGGGCGGTGTCACCTCCTCATCGTCCTCCCTCAAGAACTTCGACACGAAGACAGTATCCCAATACCATCTCGGAATCACTGCACAGCTTCCTGTCGGAATGGGCTTCTGTATCCAGCCTTCCCTCCTTTATCAGGTCAAAGGAATGAGCCTTGACCAGGTGGGGAGCAGCACTGCCAGCGAAGTTGTCACCTCGATAGAAGGAAAGGTCGGATATCTCGAACTCCCTGTACAGATCCAGTGGGGTCCGGACCTGCTCCTTTTCAGGCCTTATATCTTTGCCGAACCTTTCCTCGGCTACCGGGTGCATTCGGACTTCTCCGACTCATTCACCCGGGGAGGGCTCAATGATGAATTGAAGAAACTGGAGTATGGACTGGGAGTGGGAGCCGGTATCGACATCTGGAGGCTGCAGGTCTCGGCCAAGTGGTTCTGGAACTTCGGCAAGATTTACAGGAGCGATACCTCTTCCACGGTTGACACAATCAAGTCGATGGACAATTTCCACGGACTTGCCGTTTCTGTCGCCTTCTTCTTCTAGAACATGAGTTGCGCCCGTCCGGGAGACGCTCGTCACATAAAACCCCAATGAAGATTTCTGAAATCAAAACCTTTCTCGGCAAGGACTGGACGGACACTCAGGCATTGATTCGCGAGTCTCTGGACTCCGACATTCGTCTGCTCAATTCCACGAATGACGCCATTCTCTCCAACGGAGGGAAACAGTTGCGTCCCATCCTGGGGCTGCTGGTGGCCAGGGCCTGCGGGGGAGGCCGCACGACAAGGGACAGCATCAGGTTTGCTGCGGCAGCGGAACTGCTGCACAATGCCACCCTTCTCCACGATGATGTCGCTGACAGCAGCAATGAGAGAAGGGGCTGTCCGACAGTGATGTCCCTTCTGGGAGGGCCGGCCTCTGTACTGATAGGGGATTTCTGGCTGGTCCGCGCTGTGGATTGCATCCTCTCTGCCGACAAAAAGGTCAATGAAGTAATCAGGATATTCTCAAAGACTCTCTCTGATCTGGCCACTGGAGAGATGCTCCAGCTCGAGAAGTCGGAGAGCGGGGACACAGACGAGGCAGACTATTGCAAGATAATATATTCAAAGACGGCATCGCTTTTCGAGGCGGTCGCCGTTTCCTGTGCTCTTTCGGTGGATGCCCCTGAAAGGATGGTTGAGGCTGTGAGGAAATATTCAGTTGCCCTTGGGATGGCCTTCCAGATCAGGGACGACATGTTCGACTATTCCCAGGAAGCCACTTCCATAGGCAAACCTGTAGGAATCGACCTTGAGGAACAGAAGATCACAATGCCTCTTCTTGGTGCTCTGAATTTGGCAGATGCCTCCCGGGCAGCACAGATCCGTTCGGAGGTGGTCTCCATCCATGAAGACCCTTCCCTGAAAGAGGATGTGCGCACTTTTGTACTGGAGAATGGCGGCCTGGAATATTCAGAGGCAAGGCTTTCCGAATATGTCGCCGAAGCCCGAAGAGCGCTTGATGTCCTGCCTCAGTCGGAGGAAAAGGATTTGCTCCTGGAAATCGCTTCATTTACCGCCAGCCGGAACAGATGACACTGGATACTTTCATAGGCAACACGGATGCCGTCAGGGCTCTGAAGGGGATGGTTTCATCGGGATGCATCCCTCATGCGATGATGCTCTACGAGAATGACGGATGCGGTGCGATTGCCCTGGTCCAGGCTTTCCTGGAATCGCTGATGGGTGACAGCCATAAGGTACGTGGTCTTATCCATCCGGATGTGCACTATGTGTACCCTGTGGCGACAGGATCCAAAGTCAATGAGAAGACCGACAATCTCCGGTCTGAACTCTTTCTCCCTTACTGGCGGGACCTGATGTTGGAAAATCCCTTTGCCCTGGAACAGCAGGTGAGTTCCGCTTTCGGAATTGAAGGAAAGCAGACAGTGATCAACAATGCCCAGGCCAGGGAAATCCTGGAGACGGTCTTCCTGTCTTCGGTTGAAGGTGGCTACAAGGCTATTGTGGTCTATCTGCCCGAGAAGATGAATGCCTCTGCCGCCAACAAACTTCTCAAGGCTGTGGAGGAACCTCCGGAGAAGACCCTGTTCCTGATGGTTACCCATTCTCCTGAGAAGGTAATCCAGACCATCTCATCCAGGTGCCAGATGATCCGGGTGCTTCCATATTCACGGGAAGAGATTGCCGGGATTCTGGAAACATGTTTCGGGAAGAGCCGCGAGGATGCCCTCAGGGCTGCATCCTTTGCCGGAGGCAGTGTCGGCCAGGCCATCTCCGCTTTGTCCGGGTCGGAGGAAACGGAGGCCCTGAAGTCACTCTTTGCGGGGCTGATGGATGCTGTTGCAGCGAGGGACCTGCTTGCCGCCATGGAATGCGCAGATTCCATCTCCGCCCTGCCATCGAGGGAAAAGCAGAAAGCTTTTTGTAAATTTGCGGGCGAATGCCTTAGGAAGATCTTTCTCATCCAGCAGGGACTCGGCTCCATGGCCGGTCTCTCGGGGGATGAGCCGGAATATTACACGTTCCTGGCGGGAAAACTGAAGAAGTCTTTTCCGAGACTTGCCATCGGTGCTCTTGACAGAGCCGTCATGCTGATTGACCGGAATGTCAACCAGAAGATTCTGTTCAGCGAGATGGTGGGACGCATTTACTACAATACATGATCAAGATGAACAACAATATCGATTCCGAAAACATACGCTTCGACTGCTACCGTGGCTGTGCCGTGACATCGGACAGCGAAACCGGAGCAGCTGAGTGCAGTTACCGTGTCGGTTGCTGCAAACTTGCCGACACCAACTGGCTCAGCGGTGTCAGACAGGAACAGTACAATAATCTGTTTGAGGTCCGTTTCAAGAACACCCGCAAGGGCTTTTATCGCAATGACTCCGGCCAGGCCATACACATCGGGGACCTTGTGATTGTGGAGGCTTCCAGCGGTCATGACCTTGGAATAGTGACTCTTGAGGGACCGGTGGTCGGACGGCAGATGAAGGTCAAGGGGGTCAATCCCGAAGATGGGCAGCTGAAGAAGATTTACCGCCGTGCCAAACCGTTTGACATAGCGAAGTGGCAGGAGGCCATCGCCAGGGAGAATGAAACGATGATCCAGGCGAGAAAGATAGCTGCGGAACTCGGCCTGGAGATGAAAATCGGAGATGTGGAGTTCCAGGGTGACGGGACCAAGGCAATTTTCTACTACATTGCCGACGGCAGGGTGGATTTCCGCCAGCTCATCAAGGTCTATGCGGAGGAATTCCGCATCAGGATTGAGATGAAGCAGATCGGTGCACGGCAGGAGGCCGGCCTGATCGGTGGCCTGGGAGTCTGTGGAAGGGAATTGTGCTGTGCAAGGTACATCACCAACTTCCAGTCGATTTCCACATCCGCCGCGAGAATCCAGGACCTTTCGCTGAATCCGCAGAAACTTGCCGGACAGTGCGGCAAACTCAAGTGCTGCCTCAACTATGAGGTCGCTTCCTATACTGATGCCCTCTCCAGGATTCCGAAGGTTACCGAACCGCTTGAGTTCGAGGACGGCCTGGCTTATCTGATGAAGACCGACATCCTTCAGGAGATAATGTATTTTTCCTACGAGAAGGGATCCCTGGCAAATCTCTATCCGCTCTCCGCTGATGAAGTCCGTGAGGTGATAATGATGAACCGTAACGGAGAGAAACCGGAATCTCTCAAGGTGGAGCCCGTTCCTGATGGTCCCCAGTTCATTTCGGCCGTCGGAGATGACAGCATCACACGTTTCGACAAGCCGAAGAGGAACGGTGGCCGCAACAGGAACAACCGCAAGCGTGGGGCCAAGGACGCCCGCAACCGTCAGGAAGACCAGAAATCCCTCCAGGGAGACCAGAAACCGCGTTCGGAGGAGTCAGGTCCTGTTCCTGTCCGTGATGAAGTGAAGGATAGTTCCGGGAGACATTCAGGAAGAGGCCGGAGGGACCGTCGTCGGAATCCTCGCAAACCGAATCCCGAAAACAGTCAGCAAGACTGAAAACGACAAGCAGGAAATCGTGGTGAAGAAGGTTAAATTGCTGCTTCTGCCGGTCCTGGCGCTGCTTTCCTGCTGCACCAGGCCTTCTTCCGTGGAACCCTTCATCATAAGGGAAAAATCCGAATACGGGGACACATATTCATTTGACCTGGATCTGTCGGACTCGACCCGCTCCTGTTCCCTGGCCTTGTACACAAGGATTGAAAGGAAGCCTTTCGGAAGGTACGCCGCCGACAGCCTTGATCTAGGAATAAGGTGGATATCCCCTTCGGATTCCTCTTTCCTCGACCACATCGTGTTTTCTCTGGCGGAGCCGGTGGATTCCTCCTATGCCACCAGGGACTACATATTCAGTTACAAGGATTCAGTGGCTGTCTGTGAATATGGCAGGTGGCGGCTGAGAATCCAGGTCAGGAACAATCCCAAGAGCTTGCGCGGCCTGGGAATGATGATAACAGACAGATAATCCCCAAGACAATCCTTTCAGAATCATGGGACACGACAAATTGAGAAAGTTCGCTGAAAACAAGACCTTCGCCTGCCTGCTGCAGCCGGATGCATCTTCGGTACTCGACAAATCCGCGGATCCGTCCGAAGGCCTCGTCCTCAAGGAGCATCCAATCAAGGGCCACTGGAATGAACAGATGTTCGCTTCTCCTGCGCCGATAGTCCTCGAACTGGGTTGCGGCAAAGGAGAATACACCATTGACCTTTCGCGCCGTTCGCCCCGGGCAAACTACATCGGAGTGGACATCAAGGGCGCGCGGCTGTGGAAGGGTGCCAAGACTGCAACCGAAGAGAAGCTTCCCAATGTCGCCTTCCTCAGGACCAGGATTGAGTTCATCGATGCCTTTTTCGCTCCCGGCGAAGTGTCGGAAGTCTGGCTCACGTTCTCGGACCCCCAGCTCAAGAGCGAGAACTCCCGCTTGAGCAGCCCTCTCTTCCTGGAGCGCTACCGCCGCTTCCTGAAACCCGGTGGCATCGTCCACCTCAAGACCGACAGCCGCTTCCTGCATGAATATACCAAAGCAGTCGTCGGGGAGAACGGACTGTCTCTTCTTGCCTGCACTGACGACCTCTACGGGGAAGGCCGGGAACAGGTGATGGACAGCAGGATGCGCTCCGTCTGCGGAGATTCTGCCGTCGAAGCGCTTTTCGAAGTCAGAACCTTCTATGAAAGGATGTTCATGGAGCAGGGCTACAAGATAACCTACCTGAGTTTTGTCATTGACCACGAAGGAGCTTTCCGCAGTCCCGAATCCTTCGACTCCGACTACTGGCGCTCCGTCGAAGGTCCTAGACATTTCGCCCATGCCCCCGAAAAGAAGAATACCAAAGCATGAAAGATATGGAACGTCTGACACTGACAGTACTGGACAACAGGCAGATGGCTTCCGGAATATTCCGGATGAGACTTGGCGGATGCACTCCTGAGTGCTTTCCCGGCCAGTTCGTCAATCTCGAGCTGGATGGCTTCTTCCTCCGCCGGCCGATTTCTGTCTGTGACTGGGAAGACGGCGTGCTGACCCTTGCCTACAAAGTCGTGGGGGAGGGGACTGCCGCGATGGCCGCCATAACTAAGGGGACTGGGATAGACACACTGGTCGGTCTGGGAAACGGTTTCGACACCGGAGTACCTTGCCGGGAAGCCCTCCTGGTAGGCGGCGGAATCGGTCTTGCTCCCCTCTACAGGCTGACTAAGGTCTTGGTCGCCAAAGGAGTGAAGGTTACTGTCGTGGCCGGTTTCCGGACAGCGGACGAGATATTCATGGAAGATGATTTCGTCAAAGCGGGCGCAAGGTTCTTGGTTGCTACCGAGGACGGCTCCAGGGGGACCAGGGGCTTTGTCACGGATGCAATCGAGACAAATTCCCCAAACTATGACTACATCTATTCCTGCGGTCCAATGCCCATGATGAAAGCCTTGTGCGCCGCTACTTCAGCTCCGGCCCAGTTCAGCCTTGAGGAAAGGATGGGCTGCGGTTTCGGAATATGCATGGGCTGTACTTGCCGGACAACCGCCGGACCAAGGAGAATCTGCAAGGAAGGCCCTGTCTTCAAAAGGGAGGAGATAATATGGTAGATACACGCACCCGCCTTGGAGAACTGGAACTCTCCAATCCTGTCATCCCGGCCAGCGGGACATTCGGTTTCGGTCTTGAGATGGCCTCGGTCTATGACCTTGACATCCTGGGATCCATCTCGATCAAAGGTACAACACGCGAACCTCGTTTCGGCAATCCTACCCCGAGGATAGCCGAATGCTGTGGAGGACTCATCAACTCGGTGGGACTTCAGAATCCCGGCATCGATGCAGTCATCTCGGAAGAACTTCCCGCTTTGTCGAAGGTTTTTCACAAGAAGGTTATTGCCAACATCAGCGGTTTTTCCGTCGATGAATATGCCCATTGCTGCTCCCTGATGGATTCAGTGGACCAGGTCGGCATCATAGAAGTCAACGTTTCCTGCCCGAATGTCCACAACGGAGGAATGGCATTCGGAACCGACCCGAAGGCGGCCGCGGAGGTCACCCGTGCAGTCAAGGATGTGACCACCAAACCGGTTTACATCAAGCTCAGTCCCAATGTGACAGACATCGTGTCCATCGCAAAGGCTTGTGAGGATGCAGGAGCTGACGGACTGACCCTTGTCAACACCCTGCTCGGGATGAGAATCGACATCAGGCGCCGCCGTCCGGTCATCGCCAACAAGATGGGCGGTTTCTCCGGCCGTGCCATCTTCCCGGTTGCAGTCAGGATGGTCTATCAGGCTAGCCATGCCTGCTCAATCCCTGTTATCGGTTGCGGCGGAGTCGCCACTGCCGCCGATGTCATCGAGATGATGATGGCAGGAGCATCGGCAGTCCAGGTCGGAGCTGAAAACCTTAGGAATCCCTATGCCTGCAAGGAAATTGTCGAAGCCCTTCCTGCCGAGATGGAAAAGCTCGGCATAGAATCATTGAGGGACATCATCGGAGCCGTGGAGTAGAATCCATCCGTACGGATTTGTGGATTATTTGGTGGAGCGCCAGATGTAAAGCCGGTCTCCTCTGCGGATTCTTTTGCCTCCCGGCCTGCGTTCACCTTCCGGAAAGACAACCGGAACCGAGCAGAACTCTCCCTTGACCGCTTCCTGAACATTCTTGAGGTCAACCCTGACCTCGCTGACTGTCATCTCAAGCACCCCAGTGGTCTCACCAATGAAGAGGACATCGTCTCCGGGATGGAGTGCTTCCGATTCTACCAGGATTTCCGCCACCCCGATGCGGTCGAACCAGTTGGTCACCTTCCCGCAATAAATCTTCTTCCGGGTAGCCTGGCTGCCATAGACTTCGCTCCATTCGCCAAGTCTCGCGCCCTGGTAGTAGCCGTCCCAGAACCCCCTGTTGAAGACCTCCGAGAGTTCTTCCTTTAGGGTTGCCGCCAATTCCCCGGTGAAGGTTCCGTCGCAGACAGCATCCGCCGCCTTCCGGTAGCAGGCAGTCGTTTTCCTGACATATTCGGCACTCCTTGCCCTTCCTTCTATCTTGAAGACCTTGACCCCGGCATCCACGATTTTGTCCATGAATCCGATGGTGCAGAGGTCCTTCGGGGACATGATGTACTTGTTGTCGATGTTGAGCTTGTTGCCAGTCTCGAGGTCGGTCACCTCATAGCCCCTGCGGCAGAGCTGGTAGCAGGAACCACGGTTGGCGGATGCCCCATAGGTCTGGAGACTCAGGTAGCATTTGCCGGACACGGCCATGCAGAGAGCACCGTGGGCGAACATCTCAATCCGGACGAGTTCCCCTTTCGGTCCCCTGATTCCTTCGCGCACAATGTTTTCATGGATTTCCTTGACCTGCCTGAGATTCAGTTCCCTGGCCAGGACGATGACATCGGCGAATTGGGCATAGAACCGCAGGGCCTCGGCATTAGAGACGTTGAGCTGGGTGGACGCATGGACCTCGAGACCTATCTTCCTTGAATATGCTATTGCGGCCATGTCGGAAGCTATGACGGCATCCACACCGGCCTCGAGGGCGGCGTCAAGAGCACTTCTCATTGCGGCAAGGTCCTCCTGATAAAGGACGATGTTGAGCGTCAGGTAGGTCCTGACACCGTATTCCCTGCATATTCTTACAATCTCCGGCAGGTCTTCCGGAGTGAAATTGTTGGCGGAATGGGACCTCATGTTCAGGTTTCCCACTCCGAAGTACACTGAATCGGCTCCTCCCTGAATTGCGGCGTGGAGGCATTCGAAGTTTCCCGCCGGAGCCATTATCTCCAATTCTCTCTTGTCCATACCGTGCAAAGATAGCCATTTTCTTCCAATGCCGATGGCGCAAGGCCATTATGCTTTTTGAATATGTTTGTGTAAATTGCGCAAGTTTCATGTTTATTCCTGTAGTTTTCCGGGACATCCTTCGTCTAAAGGATGAAATTGATTCTGAAATCAAGATGAGCGAACAAGAATTGGAATTCACAAGATTTGTCCACGACCACAAGGCAACCATCTACACGGTCTGCTACATGTTTTCGAAGGACACTGATGAGGTGAATGACCTTTTTCAGGACATTCTGGTCAAACTCTGGAAAGGTTTCGCCTCTTTCAAGGGGGACAGCAGCGCCAAGACGTGGATCTACCGTGTTGCACTGAATGCCTGCCTTGATGCCGACCGGAAGAAGAAACGTGCCGGAGAGAGGGTGCCGCTGAGCGTCGATATCAACCCGTACGAGGATACCGATGCGGATGCGCAGCAGATCCGCCAGCTCTACGAACGTATCGGAAAACTCGGTCTCGTTGACAGGAGCATCATCCTGCTGTGGCTTGAAGCGCTGAGCTACGACGAAATCGGGGCCATAGTCGGGATCAGTCCGAAGAATGTGTCCGTCAAGCTTGTCAGGATCAAGGAACAACTCAAGAAACTCTAATCAGCAAGAATCATGGATAACAACTCATTCGATATCAAGGAACTTGAGCAGTTGCGCTCGGACTACGCCCTCCTCAAGGACAGGCTCGAGCATCAGGAGATAATCAACGACCGTCTGATGGTCAGCACGTTCAAGTCAAAAGTCAAGGACATACAGTCCTACAGGTGGGTCTCCTACTTTTGCGGTCTGTTTGTGATAGCGGTGGCTCCTTTTTCTTTCCATTCGGCACCGCTGAATCTTTCCTGGTGGTTTGTAGGCGGGACAGACATCATGATGCTGGTCTGCATCTATGCCACTTGGAGGTATCACCACGACCTGAAGGAACCGACTCCGGGTTCGCAGAGCATAAAGGAGTTTATGGAGAGCGTCAAGACCTTCAAGGGACGCTATCAGTCCTGGCTTAAGTATTCAATCCCGATGATAATCGTCTGGTTCATCTGGATGCTCGCCGAGCTCTGCTTCAAGAGTCCGGACCTGCACATGACACTTCTTCTGGCAGCCTCCCTCCTGCTGGGCGGCACAGTTGGCGGACTGGTCGGCTATTCACTGCACAGGAAAGTCGTGAGCCGATGCGATGAAATTCTCTCCGACCTGGATGAATAGGAACTTTCCGGGGGCTGCTACCTCCCGTTAGGGTCAATGTAGGAATCCTTCAATCCGAGGAAATATAGAATGCCGTCAAGGCCGATGGTGGAGATGGACTGCTTCGCGTTCTCCTTCACCTTCGGCTTTGCGTGGTAGGCAATGCCCAGACCCGCGAGGCTGAGCATCGGGAGGTCGTTTGCCCCGTCTCCTACGGCAACCGCCTGCTCCAGGCTGATTCCCTCGAACTGGCAAAGCAGTCGCAGGAGTTCGGCCTTGCGCCGGCCGTCCACTACTTCTCCTATGAAATTGCCGGTCAGTTTCCCGTCGACTATTTCGAGTTCGTTGGCATAGACGTAGTCGAAGCCGAACTTCTGCTGGAGATATTTCCCGAAATAGGTGAACCCTCCTGAAAGGATGGCTGTTTTGTAGCCGACCCTCTTGAGAATCATCATCATTCTTTCAAGACCTTCGTTGAACGGAAGGTTGCGTGCGATTTCCTCCATCACGGATTCATCCAGCCCCTTGAGGAGGGCGACCCTCCGCCTGAAACTCTCGGTAAAGTCGATTTCACCCCGCATGGCGCTTTCGGTGATTGCCCTGACCTGTTCCCCGACACCGGCCTTCTCTGCCAGTTCGTCGATGCACTCGGTGTGGATCAGGGTGGAATCCATGTCGAAGCAGACCAGCCTGCGGCTGCGCCTGTAGATGTCGTCCTTCTGGAAAGACAGGTCGATGCCTGAAGAGCAGGCTCCAAGCAGGGCCTGCTGCAATTCGCGCCTCTTTTCCTCGTCGAGGATGCCGCGGATGGACAGTTCGATGCAGGACCTGGCATTCGAATTGTCATTATCCAGCGGAATCCTTCCTGTCAGTCTCCTGATTGCATCGATGTTGAGACCGAAGTTCGTGACGACTCCGGACACATCGGCGATGTCCCTGGCGGAAACATTCCTGCCAAGGAGGGTTACGATGTATCTGTTCCTGCCCTGTCTTGCAACCCAGGCATTGTAGTCCTCGATGCTTACAGGGCTGAACCTTATCATCTCTCCCATTTCGGAGGCCTTGAACAGCAGTTCTTTCATGATGAAGCCGCTGTTCTTCTTCTCTGTACGGAACAGGATAGCGAGGGTCAGGGATTTGTGTATGTTGGCCTGCCCGATGTCAAGGATCATCGCGTCGTATCTGGCAAGGATGTCGGTCAGGCAGGTGGTCAGGCCCGGCTTGTCGTCTCCGGAAATGTTGACCTGGATTATTTCAATGTCATTAATGTCATTTGTTGCCATCTGTGGTTTCTTTGACTCTTTATGCAAAGATAATTTTTTATATCTTTGTCTCAAACAACTTAGCGTACCCAAATGGATAAGATTTCAGAAAGAGTGATGGCCTTGTCGCCATCGGCGACTTTTGCCATGTCCCAGAAAGCGGCCGACCTCAAGGCAACGGGGCTCGATGTAATCAGCCTCAGTGTCGGGGAGCCCGATTTCAACACCCCGGACCACATCAAGGAAGCGGCCAAGAAGGCTATCGACAACAATTTCTCGTTCTACACACCGGTTCCCGGCTATCTTTCCCTCCGCGAGGCTATCTGCCGCAAGCTGAAGAGAGAGAACGGACTGGACTTCACTCCCGCCCAGATAGTGGTCGGAAACGGAGCGAAGCAGGAACTCTGCGATGTCATCCTTTCCATCGTCAATAAAGGTGAGGAAGTCCTCATCCCTGTCCCGGCCTGGGTCAGTTACATGGAGATGGTCAAGATAGCAGAGGGAGTACCAGTGCTGATCTATGCAGGCCCGGAGCAGAAGTTCAAAGTGACCCCTGAGCAGCTTGAGGCTGCCATCACTCCGAAAACCAAAGCCGTCCTGATCTGTTCCCCGAGCAATCCCACCGGCTCCGTTTACAGCAAGGAGGAACTTCAGGGATTGGCTGATGTACTTGCAAAGTATCCGGACATCATAGTAATAGCCGATGAGATTTATGAGCACATAACCTATGTCGGCCCGACAACCTCGCTTGCTTCTTTCCCTGAGCTGAAGGACAGGGTCGTGGTCATCAACGGAGTTTCAAAGGCCTATGCCATGACCGGTTGGAGAATCGGCTACTGTGCCGCACCTCTCCCGATTGCCAAGGCTGTTTCAAAGCTTCACGGACAGTACACGAGCAACTGCTCGTCCATTGCACAGAAAGCTGCAGAGGCTGCCTATGACGGTCCCCAGGACTGTGTTGAGCAGATGCGCCAGGCTTTCGAGAGAAGGCGTGACTTGATTGTCAGTCTCGCAAAACAGATTCCGGGATTCAATGTGACTGTGCCTGACGGAGCGTTCTACATCTTCCCGGAAGTTTCCGCCCTCTTCGGAAAGAAGGCTGGTGACAAGGTTATTTCAAATGCAGACGACCTTGCGATGTACCTTCTGGAAGAAGCTCTCGTGGCAAGTGTCAGCGGAGCGGCATTCGGCGCTCCGGACTGCCTGAGATTCTCCTATGCGACTTCTGACGAGAAACTCGTAGAAGCGATGGGCAGGGTCAAGGCCGCTGTCGAGAAACTCCAGTAAGTCAGAAAGCAATTGAGGCGGAGCAGCCTGCAGTGGCACTGTTGAGCCAGTGCAGGTCAGTTGCAGGGTAGCGGAAAGTCTCCACACCCAGCTGCATCTTCAGCTTGAAGCAGTCTCCGCAGAATAGTCCCAGGGAAGCGGCGGCCGAGAAATCGGGTCCGCCGTTTCTTTTGTATGCTGCGTATCCTGCAAGAGCTTCGGTTTCCCAGAACAGATGGCCTGCAAGATACCCCGATGCACAGGCTCCTGCCTTGACACAATACAAATTGAAGGAATCCCCGTCCCTGAATATCATGGCGTCTGCCGAACCTTTTGCCCGGATTCCAAGCCATACGTTCAGCGGAACTGTCCCGAAGATGTCCACCCCGCTGCCTCTGTCAGGGATGTCGCCGGCATCCTTTGCCGTGCCGTTCCCCAGAATGAACCGTCTTCCGAAACCGATGCCGAGAGTCGGCGACATTGCCTGGTGACGTTCCATCCGTGACGCCCGGGTCCAGTCGGGATTGAGGCCTTTCTCCTTGAACAGCAGGTCAGCAAGAAGGTAGCCAAGGTGGGTGGAGCATATCCCCAGGACAGCTCCTCCGATGACATCGGTCGCCCAATGCTCGTCGTTCAGGATCCTCGTTGCTGCCGTTGCTGCCGCAAGGGAGTAGCCTGCGAATGTCCACCAGGGACTTTTCCAGCCATATTCATGATGCAGCATCGTGGCTGCCATGAATGCCACTGAGGTGTGTCCGGAGGGAAAGGAGTGCGGTTCCCCGCCGGGGGTTTCCCGTTCTACGGCATAGTTGCCTGCTGCCAGCATGGAAAGCATGGCCGCCGCCGAGATTGCGTGAGAGGCTGCCATCCTGTCCCAAGAGGAACGGCTTTCACAGCCGAAGGCTTTGAGGGCGTAGGTGATTGCGGCAGGGGAGAGCTGCAGGACGTCATCATATTCAGCGCTGAAACTGCCCGCGGCATTGTTCCTCAATGCGCGGATGTCTGCGTCGAAATCCCGTATGAACTGCGCGGAAGCTTTTTCCAGGGGCAGTAAAGACAAAGCCAGGATTGCGGCAATTCTTGCCAGGATGATTGGATATGCCTTCATTTTTTTGCTGGACATGCACAAAATTACATTTTTTGTAAGATATTTGTGCGAAGTTTGTAGCATTTGACATATTTCTTCGTCTAATGGACAAGAACAACGCGAACGTAATAAAAAACATCAATAGAACAGTAATGAAAAAACAATTAACTTCAATCTTCGCAGCCCTTCTATGCTGCGTTTTGACTTCCGCCCAGCAGAGCCAGCCTGTCCCTGTCGATCCGGCAGTGAGGGTAGGACATCTCGAGAACGGGCTTACCTATATCATACGCAAGAATGCCGAGCCTGCCGGACAGGCCAATTTCTACATCGCCCAGAAGGTCGGCTCCATCCTTGAAGAGGAGAACCAGCGCGGTCTTGCCCACTTCCTTGAACACATGTGCTTCAACGGTACCGAGCATTTCCCGGGCAACTCCCTGATCAAGTACTGCGAGAGCATCGGCGTCAAGTTCGGCGAGAACCTCAATGCCTACACCAGCATCGACGAGACGGTTTACAACATCGACAACGTCCCTGTCGGGAAAGTTCCTTCAGCCGTCGATTCCTGCCTGTGGATTCTCCACGACTGGGCTGACGGCCTGCTCCTTGCCGACAAGGACATCGACAACGAACGCGGAGTGATCCACGAGGAATGGAGAACCAGGGCCAATGCCCAGATCCGTCTCCTTGAAAAGATTCTCCCTGTCATCTATCCTGACGGCAACCGCTATGGCAACCGCATGCCTATCGGCACGATGGAAGTAGTTGACAATTTTGAATATGATGTCCTCCGCTCCTATTACCAGAAATGGTATCGTCCCGACCTTCAGGGAATCATAGTTGTCGGTGACATAGATGTAGATGAGGTCGAGGGCAAGATCCGCGACATCTTCGGAACCATTGCAACCCCAGTCAATCCTGCTGAAAGAGTGTACTACAGCGTCCCTGACAACGAGGAGCCGATCATCTGCCTCGCCCAGGACAAGGAACAGCCTTATGCGCTTTCCTACATCTTTTTCAAGCATGAACCGTATCCTTTCGAGATGCGTTCCGACATGAACTATTACATCTATTCATCGGCCATGGCTGCTGCAACACTGATGCTCAACGACCGTCTCCAGGAGATGCTCCAGAAGCCGGAGCCTCCGTTTATCGCCGCCCAGGTGTCTGACGGGGATTACCTTATCTCCAGGACCAAGTCCGGTCTCTGCGGCCTGGTAGTTTCATCGGAAGAAGGTCTTTCGGCTGCAGTCTCAACAGTCTATCGTGAGATGCTCCGCGCAATCCGCTGCGGTTTCACCGAGTCCGAGTTCGAACGCACCAAGGCCCGTTTGCTCACCGAGATCGAGTCTGCCTACAACTCCCGCGACAAGAGGAAGAGTGCAGACTACTGTACTGAATATGTCCGCCATTTCATCGACAACGAGCCGATTCCGGGAATCGAATTCGAGTATTCCCTCTTCAACCAGCTTTCCTCTGTCATTACAGTCGAGATGGTCAACCAGATTCTTTCCGGTGTCGTTGACCAGAACAGGAATCTCGCCATGTTCTCGATGCTGCCCCAGAAGGAAGGTGTGGAGTACCCTTCCGAGGAACAGATGGCTTCCCTCCTGGCTTCTGTCCGCGCCGAGGACATCCAGCCTTATGTCGATGCTGTCTCTGACGAACCTCTGATGTCCGAGCTTCCTCAGCCAGGCAAGGTGGTCAAGGTCAAGCCTGCCGGAATGGGCTACACCAGATATGACCTTTCCAACGGAGCCACTGTCTATTTCCGCCCTACCGACTTCAATCCTGACGAAGTCATCATGACTGCTTCCAGCCGTGGCGGTACCTCCCTTTATAGCGCAACTCTCAACTCTGATCTCAAGGTGGTTTCCGATGTGATGAACATCGGGGGCGTAGGGAATTTCAGCGTGACGGAGCTCAACAAGGTCCTTGCCGGCAAGAAGGTCAAGGTCAATGCGGAGGTCGGAATATTCGGAGAAAATGTTTCCGCTTCCTCAACCCCGAAGGACCTTGAAACGATGTTCCAGCTCAACTATCTTACTTTTACATCGATGCGTAAGGATCAGGATGCTTTTGAATCATGGGTAGGTCGCGAAAAGGCTTCCATAACGAACCGTCAGAACAATCCTCTGGCTGCTGTCCAGGACACTCTTCTTTCCACCATCTACTTCAACAGCAACAGGGCCGAGGATGTGACTGTCGAGGATCTTGAGAACATTGACTATGACAGGATCCTGCATATCGCTTCCCAGCGTTTCGCGGATGCTGCCGACTTCACTTTCATCATCACCGGCGCCGTCACCGAGGAAGTGCTGGTTCCACTTCTGGAGCAGTATGTTGCAACCCTTCCTGCCCACGGTGCCAGGGAAAAGGCTGACCTTACCAAGTTCGGATTCCGCAACGGCAGCTTCAGCAACGTCTTCGAACGAGAGATGGAAGTGCCGATGACGACCAGCTTCTTCTTCGATTATGCTGACATGAAGTACAGCCTCAAGAACAAGCTCTCCTACAACCTCGGTCTGAACGCCCTCAGCACTGTGCTTCTCGAGGAAATTCGCGAGAAGGAAGGCGGCACTTATGGTATCGGTGCCTACGGTGACCTTTCCGGCATTCCGGCTCCGCGCCAGCAGGCCTACATGCAGATTGCCTATCAGACAGATCCTCAGAAGTATGAATATCTCAATTCCAGGGTACGTGAGATTGTCGCCGACTTCGCGGAGAATGGCCCTTCTGAGGAGAATCTTGCCAAGGGGAAAGAGTTCTACCAGAAGAAGCACCAGGAGAATCTCCGTGAGAATTCCTACTGGTCAGAAGTATTCGCCAACTATCTTGAGACTGGAGTTGACATGACCCGTGATTTCGATTCTGTGCTTGATGGAATCACTGCCAAGGATGTCCGCAAGATCATGTCGAAGATGCTTGCCGCCAACAACCATTCAGAAGTGATCATGGTGGGTAC
>JBJFDD010000359.1:0-4566 GCA_051889815.1 Candidatus Cryptobacteroides sp.
AAATAATGGTTAAAAAAAGGTAAATACATTATTAAAAAACAGCAAGCAGAAAATTCACATCGCAAACTTCCATTCAGACGGAAAAATATGCTATATTGCGATGGTAAATGAATATGACAGCATTCTCCGTCCCATGACAAAGAATCAAGACAACACGAACAGTATTAATCCAGATAAACCAATCAGAATGAAAAGGACAATCATCTCAGCTTTGGCACTGGCAGCAGCAGGAACACTCTTCGCCCAAGTGCCCGAATTCGTAAAATGCGAAAGGTACTATGACAACAACCAGCGGATTGAATTCCGGCTGCCTGACATCGAGGGTTTCATCACCCTGACCTCGGACCTGCATATTCATACTGCATTCTCCGACGGAGCTGTCTGGCCTGACACCAGGGTTCAGGAGGCATGGATGGACGGCCTTGACGTCATCGCCATTACCGACCACATCGAGTACCTTCCCCACAAGGGCTATATCAATGCAGACCTGAACGAATCCTACAGGATCGCTGCAGCGGCAGCCGGCCCGGACGGTGTACTCGTAATCCACGGAGCCGAAATAACACGGTCAAAGCCTTTCGGACACATGAACGCCCTCTTCATCGAGGATGCCTGCAAACTTGAAGTGGAAAATGAAATGGATGCATTGGAAGCAGCCCTTGCCCAGGATGCCGTCATCCAGTGGAACCATCCAGGCTGGCCGGATGACCTTTGCACGATGTATCCCCTGCACGAGAAACTGATCGCGGAAGGCAAGATACACCTTGTGGAAGTCCACAACTATGACGAATGCTACCCGATTGCCTACGACTGGATCGGGAAGTACGGCCTCGGTGCAGCCGCCAATTCGGATGTCCACGAACCGATGCGAGTCATGAGCGAGGATTCACACAAGAGACCGGTCACCCTCATCTTCGCAAAGGAGCGCACCCTTGAAAGTGTCAAGGAAGCCCTCATGGCAAAGAGGACTCTTGCATTCTTCGATGACGAACTTGCCGGAGAAGAGACTCTTCTGCGCAGTTTTGTAGGAGCATGCCTGGAGATGAAACGCAGCGGGGAGACAGTAACCATCACCAACCGGAGCGAGATTCCTTTCAAGGTAAGCGCGACTCCACAAGGAGAGGTCCTGAACCTGCCTGCATCCTGCACAATCAGGATGAATACCAGGATGCTGACAGTCCACAACGCTCATTGCGGCACGAGTGTTCCGCTGACTCTCCAGGTTGATTGATTCCGGAAGGGATTTCACCGGATCTTTTGAATATACAAAGGGAAGTACTATCTTTGCACAGTCAAATTAAAGGGTCCAGCCTCTGACAAAGGCTGGCCCTGTGTTCTTGAAACCACGTAAAAAACAAGAAAAATGTCAGTCAAGCAAGAATCACAGCGCATGACGCTGTCGGTGACATTCGTCATCCTAGCCACTGTCTTTACAGTGTGCCTCATCACCTCAAACATCTTTGTACCCAGGACATGGAAACTCTGGTCCCTGCCTCTCCAGTTGTCCGGAGCAGTGGTCATCTTTCCGATATCCTACATCGTGAATGACATCCTCACGGAAGTCTACGGCTACCGCAAAGCACAGCTGGTAATCTGGATCGGACTGGCACTGAGCGTGTTCGTAGCTCTTATGTCACAACTTGTGACAATGCTCCCGGAACCGATCTACCCGGAGAACATCGCAGTGGCCGAGAGTTTCAACTCCCTGTTCAGGCTTGTTCCACGCTCAACAATCGCATCACTTGTTGCCTTTGTGGTCGGTTCAAACATCAATGCCCTGGTCATGAGCAAGATGAAGATAGCGAGCAAAGGAAAGAGATTCGGATTCCGGGCCATCCTTTCCACAATTGCAGGCGAACTCACCGACTCGCTGATTTTCTTCCCGATTGTTTTCATCGGCACGATGCCGCTGAAGGCAGTCTTCTCGATTGTCCTCACACAGGTGGCGGCCAAGACCCTGTACGAGATTCTGATCCTGCCCGTCACCTCTTTCGCAGTGAGGAAAGTGAAAGAACTGGAAGGTATCGACACCTTCGACACGGGAATATCCTACAACCCGTTCAAACTAAGCTAGAACGAGATTCTTGCGCCGAAGGAAGCATTGCGTCCGAAGCCCCAGTAGCCGCGGAATGAGTCGAGATCGTGCGAGGATCCGTCTTTTCCCCTCTCGATGAACCTTGTGTCCAGAAGGTTGTCCACCTGGACGAAGAGAGTCATCGAGAATTTTGTAAACATTCCGGTCCACGAAGCGTCAGCCCCGAGCAGATGGTATGATGGAATCCTGTAGGAAGGGGTCCGGTCCTGCGGATCGGTCCTGGAAAGCGGGTCGAAATCGGCATACATCCTGTCATTGAACTGCCAGTCTGCCCCTAGGGAGAAGCCCTTGGGAAGATTTGCCTTCAGGCTGGCGCCTATCTGGGTCTGGGGAGCATCGGCAACAGGGAGACCGTCACAGTAGACATCCACCTTTCCGATCTCCACTCCGGAATAGTCGTCATAGATGACAGCATTGACATCATTCTTCCATTTCCAGTCCCCGATGGAGGCAAAAGCATTGATTTCCAACCATTTTCCGACTCTTTGGAAGAAACTTGCCTCAACCCCGGAATGAAGGGCGTCAAGTCCTCTTACCATATAGCGGGAGTCCTCGGAATCAATCTGTCTGTACTTGGAGGACATAAGCGTCTTGTTTTTCCAGTAAGCTGAATATGCCGTCACCTCAAGGCTTCCGCTTGACCAGACTTTTCTCCAGCCGAGTTCTCCCAGGATATTCCTTTCATTGCGCACGTCCCTGGTCACCTCATTGTTGCCAGAGGAGAACCATACATTGCTGTACGGCAGACGGCTGTACCATCCGGCATTGGCATAGATGGAGTGGCCTTTCCCCGCCTTCAGAAGAACCCCTCCCTTCAGGCTTGCACCGGTTCCTGAAGCCGGATCGCTCAAGACATCGTCCCCTACATAGTTGTAGCGGTCCCACCTGTGGAGCCTGCTGCCGAAAACCGAAGCTCCAAGATCTGCAGAAACAAGGTCAGAATCATAGGAAAAGGAAAGGTAGGCCGTTCCGTGACAGATGTTCTTGCCGTTCTCTGTCCGGACCTTGTCGCCGACGACCTTGACCGGATTCCTGCCGGCGAGACCGGCAAGGGACTTCCCTTCATAGTCCTCGATCCAGCAGTCCGCCCCGAGAAGGTCGGTTATCCTCTCCTCCTCCCAGGTGTTGTAGATCTGTCCGTGGAGACCGGCACCCAGACGACAGCCACCGCCAAGGACATATTCAAGACTGGTGAGGACGCCGGCATGGGTGTGTCCGGCCATATACTGGCTGAGGATGTTGGCTGCGGAACCGTCTTCGTTGCGGTTGGATGCAATGGCGGCAGCCCAGTCGATCTGCCCGCCGGTGGTGTAGGAAGAAATCGGCCGGCCCTTTGTCTCCGACCACCGTCCTCCGCCGTTGCCGACGGCAAGATAGACGGAGTTTTTCATTGAAATCTTCTCCCCGTTCCAGAGGTGTTGCAGGGTAAAATAGGGTTTGAAATAGTTGTTGAGGCTGAGGTTGAAGGTCTTGCCGTCGCGCAGTCCCCAATTCTTATTGTAGCGCAGACCATATTCATCGACCTCGGCGCTGCTGAGCCTGGAAGAGCGCTGCTCATGCTTTTCTGGAGAACCCAGGGCAGTGAATATCAGGGAGTGCTCACTGCCGAGGCGCTTGCCCAGACTGAACATATAGGCGTAGGAATTGACGGAGGTCGCATCCACATAGCCAGAGCCGCGCACGTGGGAGAGCATAAGGTTCATTGACCAACCTTTCGGTAGGGCTCCGCTGGCCACTTTTACATAGCCCTTCAGGGTCCCGTAGCCGGATCCGTAGAAGCCTGCCTGGGCATAGAAGTCTTCAGACGGGGATTCGGTAAGGATGTTGACCGACCCGCCGACGGAACCATCGGAGAGCATCGAGGCTCCGACTCCTTTCTGGACCTGTACGGCATAGGTTGCGTCAGAAAGGCCCATCCAGTTGTTCCAGTACATGCTTCCGGTGACCAGGCCGCTGATCGGGATACCGTTGAGCAGGACGGAGATGTTCTCCTGTCCGAAGCCGCGGATATTGAGTTTGGCGTCGCCGTAACTTCCCGATTCGGAAGTGGCATAAAGGCTCGGAATGCCTTTCAGCAGTTCGGGATAGGTTCTGGCTGCGCCCCTTGACCGGAGAGTTTCCGAGTCGATTGTGGTCAGGCGCAGAGGCGACCTCGAGACATTGCTGAAAGTACTGCTGACGATGACGTCCCTCAGAGAAAGGGTGTCTGTGATTTCGGCTACGGGCTCCCCGCAGCTCGGGACACTGTCTCCGGCACGCAGAAATGGTGCTGCCGAAAGAATTGCAATGCCCATAAGAAGCAAGTTCGTTTTCATAAAAAAACCTTAAACTGTTACACTTATGGCATACAATTCAAGGCTTCATCTCCGGGACAGAAATCCCGGAAACTCTTCTTCCATCCAGACTTACCCTTGCGGGAACACTGTCGGTGCCGTAGTTTCAACGGCTCGTGCCTTTCGGCTCGCGGACTT